>NZ_JAODJG010000031.1:0-256506 GCF_028156745.1 Streptococcus gwangjuensis | reverse complement strand
TGTCAGAGTGCAAACCAATATAATCTTTTACAGCAGTTAGACCGTCAATACCTTCAAATGAAGCTGTTAGGTTGCTGTAATACCCAACGCTACCACGCTTGCTGTTGTCGTAATCACCATAAACCTTGATATGAGGTTTTTCAGCTTTTACCCCCTTCTTAGCAAGTTCTGCTTTTTTCTTGTTGTACTCAGCAAGATCGCTTTCATATTTTGCTTGTTTTTTGTCATAATCAGCTTTTAAATCAGCGTTGTCCTTTTCAACCTTTTCATTGTAGGCTTTTTGATCTGCTACGTTTTTATTGTAGGCTTTTTGATCTGCTACGTTTTTATTGTAGGTAGCTTCTTTTTTAGCATTGTCTGCAAGAATAGCTTTATTTTCGGCTTTGGTATCAGCTTCTTTTTTAGCATTGTCTGCAAGAATAGCTTTATTTTCGGCTTCAATACGATTGACTTCTGCTTTATGATCCGTTACAGCTTTGTCATACGCTTCTTGTTTAGCCTTGTTTTCTTTTTCAATTACTTCACGTTCTTTAGTAGTTTTATCTACCTTAGAAGAATAATCATCAGTCACAGTTTTGACATCTTTTTCCTGTTTAGCATAATCAGCTTCAATTTCTTTTTGCTTTTCTGCTACTGTTTCAGAGGTTGCAACACCTTTGTCCTGAACAGCTCCAACTTCAACCTTTACACCTGCGTTTTTAGCTTCTGCTACAGCTTTGTCAAGCTTGTCATGAGAAATAGGAACTTCTACTTCTGTTTTCTTTTCTACAGCAACAGGCTTAGCAGTTGAAACTTCATCAGCCGATACAGTACCATTAAACGCCATACCTAACATAGCAAGCGCCAAGATTACTCCACAAGCTCCTGCAACTTTTGTTTTACGGATTGAACCATAAGCCTTATATTCATTTGATTTTAACATTTTTCTTTTCTCCTTTAATTAAAATAATTTCTTCTTGTAGAAGTAGCCAACCGCTGTCAACAACATTCCACCGATTGCAGCTAGAAAACTTTGTTCTGTTCCTGTGTTTGGAAGTGTTTTAAGTTTGCCTTCTTTATCAGTAACAGAGATAGTCTTATCTTCGTTGACAGTACCACCGACCTCTTCAGGAGCAACCACTGAACCATCTGAAAGAACGACGTTTCCGTCTTGGGTGCTAACAATTGACGCACCTGTATTTGTTTCAACAGGAGCTTTTGTCACATCATGAACTACTTGACCTGTTGCGGTTGAAGTCGTCCCAATTTGTGATTTTCCTTGTTCATTGGCCTCATCTGTTGTTTTTGGCTTTTCAGCTTTTGGCAATTCAGGTTGGACTTCTGGGGTGCCTTTGTTGGTTACTACCGCTTCAGAGAGCTCTGGTTGAATTGCAGGTTCACCTTTGTCACTTACTACCGCTTCAGAGAGCTCTGGTTGAATTGCAGGTTCACCTTTGTCACTTACTACTGCTTCAGAGAGCTCTGGTTGAATTGCAGGTTCACCTTTATCTGTAGTTGATGATGTATCTGGAGTTGTTGGATCAACTGGAGTAACTGAAGGTTCTGTTGGCTGAACTGCTGGAGCTTCTGTTTCTGTTGAAGCGCTAGGCGTTGTTGGCGTAACTACTTCTGTTGTTGGAGCTGAAGAGTCAATTGGTGCAAGTTCATCTGCTGATACATAACCAGCTTGTGCTAGTGCGATAGTTGAAAGTGCTAGTGTAGCTAATACTTGTTTCTTATTCATTTTCATTTTTCCTTTTCTTTATTTATTTTTCGGGTTATAACCTTTTCCAGTTAAACGAAGCTCCATTCCTGATGGTGTCTTAACTTTTCGAGCTATAACTTGAGCATCTCTCTTAATAGTGCGAATTTGATCATAAACCTTTTTATAAGGCAAATGAAATTCAACATCCCTTAAAAGGCCGTCTACATATCCTCTAGCCTGTTTGACTGCATAGTCTGGCTTCAGGATAAGGTCTGTACCGTCCTCTAAGCGAGCTGTCGCACCTCCTTGTTTTCCTAAAACTTTTAAGTCCTTTAGGCGGACGGTTATTTCATCTGTCATAGATTTCTCCTTGAAGTTGAAAGGCGAAAATTACGCCGTGCTGTGTAAAAACGTATTTTTACATCGGTATTTTATTCGCTGGGTTTATAGTCTAGGAACCCTTACTCCTTCAGCTTATGACCAGTGTCATGCTTTTTCGTTCAGTGGCTGGACTAGATATCCTTTTCTAGTTTGCTACTCGCCCCCGTTTCTTTTTTATCCATAGCCACGCTGTATCAGGGCAAGCCTTGTATTCAGTTTTCAAAGGTCTGTAGTTTAATGACTTCTCGGTCAATATAGATTTATCTGTACTAGGTTTGGTCCGATTCTGATCCTAACAGGTAGTCAATGGTTACCCCGAAATATTCTGCCACATTTTTGGCATTCTCCAGACTTATCTGACTATACCCTGTTTCCCAGTTAGATATGGTGTTGCGAAACACCCCTATCTGATCAGCCAAGGCTTGTTGTGATAATTTGGCTTTTTTTCGTAATTCTCTGATACGATTTTGTGTTTGTTTACTCACATCTACTTGTCTCCTTCATTATTTAAACTTGATGGTATTTCATCATCCATCAGAGGAGCATTCTTCAGCTCCAGCATGACAAGCCCTATTCCATAAGCTAAGATCAATAGTAAAGCCATTGTAACTAGTTTAAACATTACTATCCTCCTGATATCTTCCTTATTTTGTCCGATAAGTTATCTTCTTCACCCATCGAGGATTGATAGAAAACGGCGGAGTCGCTGATGGAAAATTCATACTCGCTCCTGTTCCAAATGAACTTGATACCAATTTTTCTAGTTCCTCTAAGTTGGAAGTGACGGAAATACTGTCTACCGTTTTATCAAAATACTCTACAATCATTTCAATCTCTTGAACTGGTTGAGAAGGTGTAGCCTTCACAGCTTGTAATCTGTTCATTCTCTCTTGGTTATTAAACAATCCCATGAAATCAATCCTCTTTCTGTTGCCATGATGAGAAAATTTGGCTGAGTTTCTCAGCTCTTTCTTTTTTCGGTAAATCAAAAACAGCTTTAGGAACCATGTAGATTTTCTCCTTCGGGCTACGACCTATCGTTAGCACTTTACCATCAATTGGTCTAAATTCATCTTTTAACATGTTTCAACTCCCTTAGACAATTCTGATAAATAGCTATTGAGTTTCGTCTCCGACAGTTTATCTGGATAATAGTATGCAATAAGACTAGGACACTCAGCAGGGGATTTTCTAGCATATTCACTTTGTCCTGATACCTCCATAAAGCCCTGTTCTTTTTCAATGAGTAAAGCCATCTTCCAAAAACGAATCATCATTTTGTAGAAGTAGGCTGGGACATTCTGGATTGATTTTCCTTCAGCCTCTCCTGTTTTAATTTTGAAAATCAATTTATCAAGCTCACGTTCAAGATCTTGCAGCCAAACCTCTCCATAAATTTCCTGACCAGCTAAGAGGTTGTTGTAATTCTTCTCAACTTGACGTTTCGATTGATAGATTTTATTTTCAAGAATTTTTGCATCTTTCCCAAACAAACTGAGTTTCTGAACTAGTTGAGTAGAAAGAAAACCATGTTGCCCCATTTTAAATGCTTCAGAGATTGATAAATCAGAAAGAGATGATTCGCTCTTGTATCGATTAGTATCGTAAAGAGTATCAATCTTACTCTTCTCTGTATTTATTCCGTCCGATTCGTGGACGTTTTGAAGTCCATTTTGCGGACGTCCGTTTTTGATACTTTCGCTATTACCAATGCTTTGGGGTACTTTTTCATATAGAACTTTACCAAAGGCATTAACCCTCTTCAGTAACTCACCATCAGCTGAATAGTGCTCCACTATTTCTAAATTAGCATCGACTAGCTGAAGATAAAGTCTATTCGGCTTATTGAGTCCCTGCCTAACTTCTCGTAAGAGACCATGTTCTTGTAGTTCTTTCTTGATCTTAGTAACCTTCATCTTTCCCTTATCCAATAGCAGCATCAGGTCAGAAACTGTAAAAATTAGAAAGACCGCTCCATTTTCATCAACGTAATCTCTATTTCCCTTCTGGAATGAACTGATACTTAATTTACAGCGATTATAAAGAGCGCCATAAGCTAACTTAGCATCAGATGAAAGACCCGTGTAAGAACTAGTCAATTTGACATAGCCGTTCTCATTGTGTTGAATACGGGTGAAAAAGATTTCTGGAATTTGATAAAAAGTTAGAGTGGCTAGTTGGTCAATCGTGATATCTGCCATTAGTAGCCTCCTACAACTTGTAATCTCAAGCCACCAGCTTCAGGAAAATAGACAAGATGAGTTTGTTCTAACTCTTCAATAGCTGCAATAGCACGGCTTTTAGTCCATCCCATTGTATTCATCAAATCTAAAATCATTACGTCTCTAGTCAACCTTGAGACCTTTGTTTGGTGTTGTTTCATAGGTAATCCTTTCTTGTCACAAACTAGTGTTAATTCACAGCTATATCATAATGGATAATGAGAAAATCTGTTTTAAAGGGACAATCAAATAAATTATAGAATCAAGGTATATAATTTATTTCCCTAAATATACCCCATCAATTCTGGATTAAACTCCAGAGTCAACCACAAGGCTTCATCCTGAGTCAATTGGCTAGTTTGTCCCCAAGTTCCATCTCTAGCTCTTCTGGAGTAAGGATAAGTGCCAAGCTCAATTCTAGGACATAATTCATGAATAACATCATCTTTCATAACTTCCCAAAGTAGACTAGAGGGCTTATAATAATAACCGTTTCCAAGCCAAACTCTATCGAGGTCATCGTATGGAGATACCTTTTCTTCAGAATTTCCTTCAGGGATACAATCAACCATATTTTCATTCTTATCAAGATCTATTACATCGAAAATTTCTAAGGAATCAATATCCATAACAATTTCAATATTATCTGACATTTTTTCTCCTTTCCTTAATTTTTGGCAACGAAAAAAGAGAGCGATTTTCTCACTCTCTCAAGTTATATGATATTTAATTTTTCACTTTCCCAAAACTCTAGACACTTAGGGAAGATTTTTTTATTTGACGTAGACAACACCAAGTTTACCAAAAGCCACTTCCCCGCGAATAATCAAGGTTTTGCTTGTTGGCGCTACAGGAGCGTCTGCCTTGGCTGCACCAAAGGATGTTTCTACTTTCAAATCGACACGCCAGTGTTGTGGAACATAGACGGTTGCATTTCCGAAAGCCACTTCGATATTTAAAGTTGCAAAATCACCTAACATCTCTGCATTGTCATAGTAGATTTTTGCATTTCCAAAAGCAACTTCTACTTGGTCTTCTACAAGATCTTGATCTTGTTTATAGAAAGTCCCACTTCCAAAAGCAACTTCCTTATCTGTTAGAATGGTCTTTTCCCCATCATACCACCATTTTTTCCCGTTCCAAAACTTACTTGAGTGAGTGAGATAGCCAACACCTAGCACTGCTAAGATACTAGCCCAAAATAGAGACTGATTTGGGATAGGCAAAATGTTATAAAAATGATTTGCAATCATTAAGGCTACTAGAGCTGTAAAAACTGCTGATGTCAGGTGACGACGAAGCAAAGCCTCAACTGATTGGTAGGCAAAAAATCCAATACCAATCAAAGGCCAAATGTGCCCTCCCAGAGAAGGGATTCCAAAATTTCCTTGTAATAATATTAAAGCCGCCAATACTAGCAACACAATACCAAATGCTTTCTTTTTCATCTTCTTACCTCATGTTTCTTAGATTTTCTTTTAGGAGGGATTGATAGTGCCGCGACACGTGAACCTCCTTGTGGGTCTGATAAAAGGAAATAGTTCCTGTCCCTGAAAAGGACTTGTCAACCGAGTAAACCTGACGGATATTTGCAATAGTCGACTTGGATACCCGACTAAAATAGCGAGGAAGGATAGACTCTAACTCATAGAGTTTGAGCCGAACCTCGTAGGCATCTTTCTGGGTATGGGCGTAAATCTTGCTACCTTCCGTCTCAAAGAAGAGAATTTCCGATAAGTCCAGATAATATTCACCTGTCCCCTTGTAAAAAATCAACCGAGGAGACTTGGATTCTTGCAAGAGGCGCTGTAAATCCGCAATCTCATCTGTCAAAGCCGCTGCCTTGATGACAATTTCAGTTTCCTCTAAATTGCTGTCAATTTCGATTCGTAACTTCATTCCATCTCCTTTCTGACTCTACTATATCAAAGCCAAAATAAGAAAACAAGAGCAAAAAAGCAAGTGGTTACTTTAGACCCGTAAGTGGTTGTAAGGCTACCTTAACTTACAGGTCAACATAGAAAGAAAATCACACCCCACACAAGACCGCAAATATAACCAACCACTACATCCTTGGGATAATGCACGCCACCTAAGACTCTCACTAGACCGAGGAGAGCTGATAAGACCAATAAGATAATCCCTAGAGATAAACTAGCATGAAGGCAAGCCATGGAGATAATGGTTGCCGAAAAGACATGACGACTGGGCATAGACTGACCAGGACTATCTCTGTCAAGCAGAGGTTTAATATCCCATTCCTCATAAGGTCTAGGGGCATTGACTTTCTTACGAAGAAAGGACAAAATCACAAAACCTGACGCAGGGACAAACACATAGATCCAGACCTGTTTCCCAAGTCCTTCTTGGAAGTAGGTAGTGGCTAATAAGGTTAGATAAACTATAGGCATAACTACTGTCATGAAGCGATTAAAAGTTCTTAACAAGCTCAGAAGAAAGGGCTCATTTTTAATCTTACCAGCAATGTGGTCATACCATTCTTGATAATTTTTCATATATTTTCTCATCACTTACTCAAATTTTGCTTATAGGGAAGCACTTGTCTTCTAGTATAGTGCAGAAAAAGAAGGCCGTCAAGCCTTCTTTGGGTTTATTCTTCTGCTTCGTCTTCTGTAAACTGACTGTTGTAGAGGTCAGCGTAGAAACCAGCTTGTGCCATCAGCTCATCATGATTTCCTTGCTCGATGATATTTCCATCTTTCATAACCAGAATCAAATCAGCATTACGGATGGTTGACAAGCGGTGGGCGATGACAAAGGAAGTTCTGCCTTCCATCAAACGGTCCATGGCTTTTTGGATCAATTCCTCTGTACGGGTATCAACCGAAGAAGTCGCCTCATCTAGGATTAGGAGTGGCGCATCTTTCAGCAAAGCACGAGCGATCGTCAAGAGTTGTTTTTGTCCGACAGACAAGGTTACCGTATCGTCCAAGACGGTATCGTAACCATCTGGTAGGGTCATGATAAAGTGGTGAATCCCTACAGCCTTGCTAGCTTCAATCACGCGCTCATCACTAATCCCCTTTTGGTTATAGATGAGATTGTCTCGGATAGTGCCTTCAAAGAGCCAAGTGTCCTGCAAGACCATTGAAAAGGCATCATGCACTTCCGAACGCTTCATCTCCTTGGTATCGATACCATCAATACGGATGCTTCCCTTATCAATCTCATAGAACTTCATCAAAAGATTGACAATGGTTGTCTTACCGGCTCCAGTCGGTCCGACAATAGCAACCTTTTGACCTGCATGAGCGGTCGCAGAAAAGTCATGGATAATGGTTCGATCTGGTGTGTAGCCAAAGGAAACTCGATCAAAGACCACTTGACCTTTCATATCGCTCAACTGACTTTCTTTATGAGATTCATCTTCCATTTCCTCTTCAGCTAAGAATTCGAAGACACGTCCCATGGCTGCGCTAGCCTGCTGAAGGCTGGTAATCCCTTGAGCAATTTGGGAAAGGGGCTGAGAAAAGATACGAACGTAGGCCATAAAGGCAACGATAATCCCGATACTAATCTGCCCATCCAGAGCTAAGGCAGCACCAACGATAATCACTAAGGCATAGCTAAAGTTCCCAATAAACATCATAATCGGCATCATAATCCCTGAAATAAACTGAGATTTCCAGATACTGTCATATAGACGATGGTTTAATGTCGCAAACTCTTCTTTCGTGCTCTCGATAGCATTGTAGCTAGTCACCACATTATGACCAGAGTACATTTCTTCCACATAACCATTTACAGCTGCCAAATCCTGTTGCTGACTCTTAAAAAATCCCTGTGATTTGCCCATAAAGACAGACACGAAAGCAAAACCAATAAGAGTTGAAACAACCGTCACCAAAGCTAAAATCCAGTTCATGCCAAACATGGTTACTAAGACCGCCACGACCAGTAAACTAGATGAGAGAACTGTTCCTAGACTTTGATTGAGGGACTGAGCTGCAGTGTCAACGTCATTGGTTACACGAGACAAGGTATCCCCTTGAGAGTGTCCATCAAAATATCTCAATGGTAGGCGATTAATTTTATCTGCAATAGCTGTTCTCAAACGCTCTGAAAAACGTTGAATGGCTGTTGTAAACAGGAAGGCCTGCAAATAATTTGATAGAAGTCCGATCACATAAATCACGGCCAAAAAACCACCAATAGCTGCAACCGCCACGACATCCACACTTGTTTCCAGACCACTGGCAATAATATTAGTCATTTCCTTGATGCGGGTTGGACCATATACAGTAATGATATTGGATACGATTGTTGCTAGAAAGGCTATCAGAAGGGCAAACTGGAGGCCTGCAAGATAGGGTTTACTCTGTTTCCAGAGAGACATTTTCTTATTTTCCATGTTCCAATTCCTCCTTCGATAGTTGTGAATAGGCAATTTCTTGGTAAACTTCGTTATTAGCTAGAAGTTCCTTGTGGGTGCCTTGTCCCACGACTTTACCTTGATCCAAGACCAAAATCAAATCTGCATCCATAATCGTTGAAATACGCTGTGCTACAACGAGCTTGGTCATAGACTTGGTTTTTTCAGCTAACTCTTGGCGTAGAACTCGGTCTGTCTTGTAATCCAAGGCTGAGAAGGAGTCATCAAAGATGAGGATTTCTGGCTTCCGAGCCAAGGCACGCGCAATTGCCAGACGCTGTCTTTGACCACCTGAGAAGTTGGTTCCTCCTTGGGCCACTTCTGACGCTAAGCCCGCTTCCTTGTCTTCGATAAAGCTCTTAGACTGGGCCAATTCCAAAGCTTGCCACATAGCCTGATTACTAAGCGGTGTTTCTTGACTCTGTCCAAAGTCTAAATTGTCCTTGACATCACCTGAAAAGAGAACCGCTTTCTGGGGAATATAACCAACCTTGTTGCGCAAATCTTCTAGAGCATAGTCTTGAACATTGACACCGTCCACCAGAATTTCTCCTGCTGACACATCGTAGAAACGTGGAATCAGATTAACTAGAGTTGATTTACCAGAACCTGTTGACCCAATAAAGGCCACTGTTTGACCAGCTTCTGCTCTAAAGCTAACATGCTCGATAACTGCCTCCGAATTTGCCGCATAGCGGAAGGTCACATCCTTAAATTCGACCTGACCTTTGAGGTTTTCATCAGCCAGCTGCACTTGAGCAGGGTTTTGAATAGAAGAATGCAAATCTAAAACTTGATTAATCCGCTTAGCAGAGACCATAGTTCGGGGAAGAACGATGAAGAGTGCTCCCATGAGAAGGAAGCCCATGACAACCTGCATAGCATAAGACATGAAAACAATCATGTCACTAAAGAGAGGCAGACGCGCTATCGGAGCAGCGTCGTTAATCACATAGGCCCCAATCCAGTAAATCGCCACACTCAAACCACTTGAAATCCCCATCATGATAGGGTTCAAAATAGCCATAAGACGGTTGACAAACAAATTCAAGCGTGTCAATTCATCATTTGCTGCAGCAAATTTTTTATTTTGGTAATCCTCTGCATTGTAGGCACGAACAACACGAATACCTGTTAAACTTTCACGAGTGATACTGTTCAGTTTATCAGTCAGACTTTGAATCAAGGATTGTTTTGGAAAGGCTAACGTCATCAAAACGGTCGTCATCAAAACATTGACAATCACTGCCACAAGTACGGCCCAGAGCCAGTATTCTGAATGTCCTAAAATCTTCCCGATGGCCCAGATAGCCATAATCGGACCACGCGTAACCACTTGCAAGCCCATAGTAATCAACATCTGAACCTGAGTAATATCATTGGTAGTACGAGTTAGAAGACTGGGAATAGAGAATTTCTTAATCTCTGTCTGCGAGTAATCCAAAACTCGGTTAAAAATATCACTTCTCAATCTACTAGTATAAGAAGCAGCTACTCTGGACGCAAAAAATCCAACTGCAACTGCGGACAAGAAGGCAAGAAAGGACATTCCCACCATCATACCTGCTGGTTGCCATAACTCATCTAAATTAGTTCCTTGACTACCTAGCAAATCCGTAATTTTCGAGATATAGGTCGGCACTTCCAGCTCTAGATAGACCGAAAAGCAAGTAAAGAGAATGGATAGTAAAATCATCCCCCATTCTTTTCTACTAATTCGTTTGGCTAATTTCTTCATTCTCTCCTCCTATTCCCTTGATATTTTCCTGTAGTTGACCGAGAACTTTCTCAAAAATCAGTAATTCATCTTCATCAATGCCTTCCATCAACTGCTTGTCTATTCGTTTAAAAAAGGCCTTAATCTCTTGCATTTGAGAACGCGATTTGTCTGTCAGACGAACAAACTTAGCCCGCTTATCGACAGAACTCGCCTCCAATTCCACCAAACCATTTTGCACCATACGCTTAACTAGATTACTAGCAACAGACTTGCTAATATTGAGTTCCTTCTCAATATCTTTAATCAAGACCAAGTCTTGGTTTTCCCTACGGCTATCCAAAAAACGCAACACCTGACCTTGCGGTCCACCCATAAATTCAATACCACAACGTTTTGCTTCCCTTTGTACCATCAGATGAATCTGATGACTAAAACGCTTAAAGACCAACATCGGTTTATCCATAATTGCTCCTTTCTAACCCTTGTATTTAGTTCTCCTAGGAACTAAATAAGTTTTCATGAGAACTATTTTACCATTTTCAGAAAAGATGTCAAGAAAAAAGTTTTCATGAGAACTATCTTAGTTTAAATTGACATTAGGCAATATCTTTTATATAATAAGCGCTAACTACTGTGGATAGAAATCCATTCACTCAATGAAGGGAGAAAACTTTCAAATGAAACCAGAAGAAGAAAGAGTTTTAGGAATCTTAGCAACCATTTTTGGAGCCATCGCACTTTTAGGATCCTGGATCCCGTTTATTAACTATCTATCGTTGTTCATCGCCATCGTCGCATTTATCTTGGGGATTATTGGCCTTATCGTCAACCTCAAAAAACGGAAAACAATGGCTATTATCGGAACATCCCTGGCAGTTGCCTCTGTTGTACTTTTCTTTACGACTCAGGCACTATACGCTGATGTCTACAAAGAGTATGCCAAGGAGTTTAACCGTTCCTACATGGATACGAGTGCCTCAATGGAACGCGAAGAAAAAAGCGGCTTGACAGACGATACCTTCGCATGGACCCAAGAACAGTTCGATGCCTTAATCGAAGGTGACCCTGACAACAAAGGAAAAGGTGGTACCACCTACGAGGATATTATCAACAAACACGGAAAGCCAGATTCCGATTTTGACTTCACTCTTGGGGATTACAATACGAAAAAAATCACCTATATCTCTATTGGAGACAAGACTAAGACTGTTACCTTAACTTTTGCAAAAGATGACAATGGACAGCTCTTGCTCGTCCAAAAACATGCAGTCGGTCTAGGTCTAGAAAAAAGCAAGCAACAAAACGATTCTGAAACCTGAGTCTAAGTTCAAATATCAAAAAAACGAACAGCTATTAAAACTGTTCGTTTTTCTATTAGAATCCATCTACGTTTGTGTAGATTTTTTGTACGTCTTCGTCGTCTTCAAGAACGCTGTAAAGTTTTTCAAAGGTTTCAAGGTCATCCCCTGACAATTCTACTTCTGACTGAGGAATCATTTCAAGTTCAGTAACTTGGAATTCTTCAATACCAGACTCACGAAGGGCAACAATAGCCTTGTGAAGGTCTGTTGGAGCTGTGTAAACAGTGATTGTTCCTTCTTCTGCTTCTACATCATCCACATCCACATCTGCTTCAAGCAATTGCTCAAAGACTGCATCGGCATCTTCACCTGCAAATACGATAACTCCCTTGTTGTCAAAGAGGTATGAAACTGAACCTGAAGCACCCATGTTTCCGCCGTTTTTACCAAAGGCTGCACGGACATTGGCCGCTGTACGGTTGACATTTGAAGTCAAAGTATCAACGATTAGCATAGAACCATTTGGTCCAAAACCTTCGTAACGTCCTTCTGTAAAGGTTTCATCTGTGTTTCCTTTTGCTTTATCAATCGCTTTATCGATAACGTGTTTTGGCACTTGGGCTTGTTTAGCACGGTCGATAACGAATTTCAAAGCAGTGTTCGATTCTGGGTCTGGATCACCTTTTTTAGCTGCTACATAGATTTCTACACCAAATTTTGCATATACTTTAGAGTTAGCTCCATCTTTAGCCGTTTTCTTGGCTACGATATTGGCCCATTTACGTCCCATTAGGAATCTCCTTTTTTCACATTTTAATCTTTCTTATTATAACACAAGTTTTTTCGATTTTCACTAGAGGAAATAGATTTTATTCAGTAAATCAAGCTATGATGACACTTTTGTTGCCAAGATTTCCTTGCCTTCTTTTATCAAGGGGTGACGAAACAGTGAGAAATACAGTTGGATAGTCATGGCAACCCAGATAAGGGGTTCGCAAAGGATAACTCCCTTATAGCCTGCCCAAGGAATAATCAAAACCACAAAAGCGATTTTCCCGATTAGTTCTATAAAGCTAGAAACTAGAGGAAGGATCTTTTGCCCCAAACCCTGCAAACAATTGCGATAAATCAATAAGAGACTCAAAATAGGATAAAAGGCTGAACTGATTTGCAGATAGAGACTTCCATTTTCTACCAAGTAGCTATCCGTCGAACTAGCCAAGAAGGAAACCAAGGCTGGACTGGCAAAAAAGAGGAAGATACAAACAAAAACTGCCCAGGATATACTTAAACGACTGCCGATTCGAAGACCTTGAACAATGCGATCTGGTCGCTTAGCACCTAAATTCTGAGAAGCAAAGGTCGTCATCGAAGCGGAAATAGCGGTCATAGGAAGAAGGGCAAAGGCCATAATGCGTCGAGCCGCCGTCTGGGCACTAATAATCACTGCACCAAATGTATTAACTGAAGACTGTAAAATCACACTGCCGATGGACACAATGGAACTCATCAAGCCCATAGCCAAACCTTGCTCCAAGAGATCCGCGTACAAGGCCTTATCCCATTTGAAGTGCTTGAGTTGAGGCAAAAGTTCTGGCACACTCTTACGGATATAATAAAAGCAGAGAACCGCTGATAAACCTTGCGAAATGATGGTAGCAAGTCCCGCGGATTGAACTCCCAGATGCAATTGCGTAATGAAATAGAGATCCAGAACCACATTAACCAAGGCAGAAAAAATCAAAAATCCAAGGGCAGCTAAACTGTCCCCAATAGACCGCAACAAGCCTGCAAAAAGATTATAAGCAAAGCTTACACCAACACAGGTCACAATCATAGAAATATATTGATAGGACTGAGAAAGAATTTCTGCAGGGGTATCCAAGTACTGTAAAAGTGGATACAGTCCCAGAAAACCCATCAGCATGACCACAATACTCAAAAGAGCACCTAAAATCCAGGTGGCTGCTACTGCTTCCTTGATTTTAATGAAATTCCGAGCCCCATAATAGCGAGCAATGACAATCCCCATGCCATTGCCAACACCAAGAGTAAAACCTACGATCAAGTCAAAAATCGCTGTCGTCGCCCCTACTGCCGCCAAGGATTCTTGACCAAGGAAACGCCCTACAATCAAAACATCAGCAGTGTTATAGAGCTGTTGAAAAATATTAGACAGCAAGATTGGGAAGGCGAAGCTTAAGAGCGAGGGAAGAATCGGACCATGTATCAGGTCCACTGTTCGTTTTTTATTCATAAGGCTATTATATCAGCTTTCTAGAGGAGCGACAAGAAACAGCAAACTATGCGTGAGCTGAAAACCAGAACAAGGCAACAAAAAAGCAGCGGATTTCTCCACTACTTTAACAGCTTATTCTTCAATTTCGATTTCAAGTTCATCGCCTAGGTCAAGAGTTACTTCTTCATTCACAGAGTCTGCTTGGACCGCCTCATCTTTTTTGCTTTCAGCAACTTCTTCTCCATCAATCAAACCAAATTGAACACGGACTTGATGGTCAATCTCATCAAAGATTTCTGGGTTATCTGCCAAGTATTTCTTAGCATTTTCAGAACCTTGCCCGATTTTCTCATCCTTGTATGAGTACCAAGCTCCTGCTTTTTTGATGATATCCAAATCGCTTGCAATCTTCAAAAGCTCACCGGTCTTAGAAATCCCTTCTCCGTACATGATTTCAACAAAGGCTTCCTTAAATGGTGGAGCCACCTTGTTTTTCACGACCTTGATCTTGGTTTCTTTACCGACATTGGTATCTTTTTGGTCACCAGTTCCCTTGATTTGCGTGCTTCCACGGACATCCAAACGGACTGATGCGTAGAATTTCAGAGCACGTCCACCAGGAGTTGTTTCTGGATTTCCAAACATCACCCCAACTTTTTCACGCAATTGGTTGATAAAGATGGCAATTGTTTTGGTTTTATTGATAGAAGCACCCAATTTACGCATGGCCTGGCTCATCATACGAGCCTGCAAACCAACGTGGCTATCTCCGATATCTCCATCAATTTCCGCACGAGGCACAAGGGCCGCAACTGAGTCGACTACGACAAGGTCAACTGCACCTGAGTCAATCAATTTTCCTGCAATCTCAAGACCTTGCTCTCCTGAGTCTGGTTGTGACAAGAGCAATTCGTCAATGTTGACACCAAGGGCCGCAGCATAAGCTGGATCGAGGGCATGCTCCGCATCGATAAAGGCTGCAATACCACCCTCTTTTTGCGCTTGTGCAACTGCATGAAGGGCAACCGTCGTCTTACCAGATGACTCTGGCCCATAGATTTCAATGATACGTCCCTTAGGATAACCACCTGAGCCAAGGGCAATGTCAAGAGCCAAGGAACCTGAGCTCATCACTTGCACCTTTTGCTCGGCACGTTCACCCAAACGCATGATTGATCCTTTACCAAAGTCTTTCTCAATCAATTTAAGAGCGTCATTCAAGGCTTTTTCACGTTCTGCCCCGAATTTTTTTGAAATTTCATCTAATTTTTTTGGTTTTTTCGCCATTCTATTCTCCTACATTCTAATGGTCCTTAGACCTATCTACTATTATATCAAAAGTTAGTCACTTAATAAAGCCTTGCGAACTAGGTTAAAGGCATGCATAACTGCAATATGACGTACATCTGCTCGACTTCTGCCTCCGATATTGACCTTTATGACCTCAGTTCCATGCTCTTGAGCTAAGCCTATGAAGACTGTCCCAGCTGGGTGCCCTTCTAGGCTATCTGGTCCTGCCACTCCAGTCAAACTAAGGCCAAAATCTGACTGGGTCTTGCTTCGCGCCTGCTCAGCCATCTTCTGAGCTGTAAATTCAGACACCACACCCTGTTCTTCCAAATCCTTGACAGGAATATCCAACATTTTTGATTTTTCCTCCAAGCTATAGGTCACAAAACCACCCTTAAATATACTTGAAGCACCCGAAAAATCCGCTACGGTAGCTTGGAAAAGACCTGCCGTCAAGCTCTCTGCAGCCGTGATAGTTTTCCCTTGTTTTTTCAGTTCTTCTACCACAATGCTGGCCAAACTAGCCTCCTCTCCATAACCATAACAGAGGTCTCGTAAAGAAATTCCTTCGAAAGTCTGGCGACCTAAGATTTGATGTTCCAAGATATGCAGCGCTTGATTCGCCTCTTCTTGGTTGCTAGCTTTTGTTGACAGACGCAAGGTTACCTCGCCTGTCTTTGCATAAGGTGCCAAGGTCGGATCTGTTTGATTATCAATCAAATCAGACAAAATCGTAACCAACTGACTTTCGCCAATCCCAAAGAAACGAAGAACTCGGGAATATAGCTTACTCCCTGTCATCAACTTAGGTAGAAGTTGGTTTAAGACCATAGGTTTCAATTCACTTGGTGGACCTGGAAGTACAACGTAGGTCACTCCATTGACTTCTAACATTCCTCCCACAGCCAGTCCTGTTTCGTTTGGTAGTGGAGTCGCCCCTTCTACAATTTGAGCTTGTCTTTCGTTATTCGGTGTTCGGGCATAGTCTGGTCTCTGGGCGAAAAAGACATCCAACTTCTCCTGGGCCTGAGAATCAAAGACTAATTCTTTCCCTAAGAATTTAGCTAAGGTTTGTTTGGTCAAATCGTCCTCAGTTGGCCCCAAACCACCTGTCAAAATCACCAGACTGCTACGTTTATTGGCAATTTCGAGCAAAGACAAGAGACGAGCTTCATTGTCTCCTACAGCCGTCTGAAAATAGACGTCTACTCCAATCTCTGCTAGTTTTTCCGATAAAAACTGGGCATTGGTATTGACAATCTGTCCTGTCAAAATCTCTGTTCCAACAGCAATGATTTCTGCTTTCATGTTTCCTCCTACCTATCTATTCGTATTTTTTTGAAAAAATCGCAGGAAATTTCCCACGATTTCATTATTAATTTTGTTCTATTTCTACACTTGAAGCATTCGTTGGTGTAGCAGTTCTTCCAAGAGTTGCTTCGTATAACACAGCATTGGTTTCTACTTCAGTTACTTCCTCTTTACCTAGTGAACGACGTAAGAGATTTTGCATTTCTAACATATGCTCAGTTGTAACAATCTGGTAAGAAATGCCCTGCAGTTCAGCATCTTCTCCTCGCAATTGATGTGTTTCAATATTCTTGAAGGAATCTTGATAACCAAGTAATTGTGGAATACTTTTCGCTGATAAATCAATGTTGGTCTGCATATTGGTACTTAGGGCTTTTAAGATAGACTGATAGTGACTAACACTATTCAAGCTAAGAACTTTTTCAACAACCTTTTGAATGACTTCACGCTGACGCTTCTGACGTCCGTAGTCCCCTTCTGGATCTTGGTAGCGCATGCGAGAATAAACAAGAGCTTCTTCACCATTTAGAGTTTGCTGCCCAACACCAATAGAAATGGTATTAAATTCCTCTTGGTCACTAATAGAAATTGGGAAACCTAGCGTGTTATTGACAGTTATACCGCCCACTGCATCGACTAATTGTTGCAACCCCTGCATATTCACCATAACGTAACGATCGATATGAATATTCATCATTTTCTGGATAGTTGAGATTGCCAATTCCGCACCACCACCAGCGTAGGCGGCATTTAGTTTAGCTTCCTCAACACTACCATCTTTATGCTGAATTTTAGTCAAGATATCACGTTCCAAACTTAACATCGTTGTCTTTTTCGTGTGCGGATTAACCGTCAAGAGAATCATGGAATCACTATTTCCCTCCCAAGGGTCAGTTCGTTCCACATTTCCAGTATCAACCCCCATTAAAAGGATTGTTAAGGGTTCAGTAGCCTCAATAACATTGGTTTCTTCACCAATTTTTTTATAAGTTCTTGATAAAGTTTCTGTACCTTGTTGATAAATGGTATAAGCAAAAACACCCACACCCAAAACTGTCACAGCTAGAAAAGCTAGCACCATTCCAATAATTTTTTTAACCATATTTCTATCAATCTATCAGTCTACCCATCAGGTAAACATCTATAAATTTCCCTTCTTCTATGTACGCACCGCGCTCTTGTCTACCTTCAATTACAAAACCTTGCTTTTGATATAAATGAACTGCAGCCTGATTACGAGTTTGGACAGTGAGTTGAAGTCTACGAAGAATGCCACTAGCCTGTGCCCATTCTACGACTTCTTCAAGTAACAAACTCCCCAGTCCATTATTCCAATACTTCTTACCAATCACAATAAAGAGATCTCCAATGTGACGAACTCTCTTACGTTGATCAGCTGTGATATTTACAAAGCCAGCAATTTCATCATTCAGCAAGGCTAGTAAAGTGATTTGATTTTCTGAATGAGCCTGTTTATCCAAAAACAACTCCATCTCAGTATCTGTCATCAAAATGCCATTCCTGTCCAGACTGGTAAAATCTGTTTCTACACTGACACGATTTAAAAATGTCACTAACTCAGCAGCATCATCAGATTCTGCTTCTCTAATGAGCAATTCATACTCCATGCTGAAGCTCCTCTAAAAGCTTTTCTGCACGCAAACCCTTTGCTTGGAAATGTAATCTGCGACCGTCTCCTTCTTTTAGAATTTCCAATTCTAAATAAGTATCTGGCAGGGCATCACCTAAGAGATTTCCCCACTCGATGACAGTCACCCCGCCACCAAAGAGAAACTCATCCAAATCAATAGAATCAGCATCCCCCTCTATACGATAAACATCTAAATGATAAAGAGGAAGACGACCTTCATACTCCCTCACAATAGTATAGGTTGGACTCTTAATCATCTGAGAAATATGTAATCCTTTAGCAAGGCCTTTTGTAAAGGTCGTTTTGCCGGCTCCAAGTTCTCCACTCAGAATTAAAACATCATTCTTTTCTAATAAACAGCCCAAACGCTCACCCAAGGACTGTAATTCTTCTTCACTTTTAGAGTACATGTTTCTATTATACCAAAAACTTGTTCTTTGTCTAGGTATTATCTATGAATTCTATATTATGAATTAAAAACTTGAACCAGTCCTTGTTATAATCTTAAAATAGGAACAGTAAAAAGACAACTAATAAGATATCTCTCATCAGGTGGCTATAAAATGAGACTTCCCAGCGAATGACTTTTGGCACCAACAGTCCTAGAAATAGCATTCCCAAGGCAATATAAAAGGTCATGGATAATAACATCCAAGGATTTCTGAGAAAGATTAGAATAGCTAGTCCACTAATAAAACACATTTCCTTCTTACCCAAAATCTTTTTCAATCCATTTACATACTTCTGAATCGGCAGAAAAACTAACAAATCAATACCAAATAAGAAAAAGAAACTCGGTAAAAAGTATTCCACAAACCCTTCTACGGATATTTTTCCTGTAAGGATATGGTCTATGACAATTAAGACTAAACCCAAAATATTTACTAAGAGCAATAGGCTATACAAGAATTGTTGCTTATCTTCTTTAAAAACTGAATAATGTTGATTTCCCTGCCCCCTATAATAGTTTAGCCCTGCACCAATACTGGCAAGAAGCAACATACCAACTAAATAATAGAAGCAGTTTTGATCTAACACCAAAGACCAAGTCGATAAACTTAAACAAGAACAGCTACTGATACCAAAAATCGTAAACAATAACAAAACACGAATTTGCTTTTTCATTTTTTCCATCATTCTTCCTCCCTTACTTGTTCTTATTATAGGCTAGAAAGCCTCACCATTGCTAGAATATTTCTCAACTGTCAGTTTTCTACTCTAAAATGCAAAAAAATTTGATGCAGGTAACCCTTACATCAAACTTTTGCTATTTTTCTCAAACCAAAGAGCAATTTCTCGCTTAGCTGACTCTTCTGAATCTGAACCATGTACAACATTTTGAATAGCTTGATTTTCACTAGCAGCTTTTGCAAAATCACCTCGAATAGTGCCTGGTAAAGCTTCTTCTGGACGAGTCGCACCCATCATAGTCCGCCAAGTTTCGATTACTTTGGGACCAGAAATGATACCCACAAGAACCGGTCCTGAAGTCATGAATTCACGAATCGGCGGGTAAAAACTTTGGCCAACCAAGTCCTGATAGTGCTGGTCAATCAAGTCTTCTGAAACCTTTGAACGTAACTCCAATTTTTCAATTGTCAATCCACGTTGTTCGATGCGTTTCAATACTTCGCCCACTAATCCTCTTTTTACACCGTCTGGTTTAATGATAAAAAATGTTTGTTCCATACCTGTCTCCTTTGTCAGCTTCTTTCTTTTATACTCTTCGAAAATCTCTTCAAACCACGTCAACGTCGCCTTGCCGTAGGTATAGTTACTGACTTCGTCAGTTCTATCCACAACCTCAAAACAGTGTTTTGAGCTGACTTCGTCAGTTCTATCTACAACCTCAAAGCAGTGCTTTGAGCAACCTGCGGCTAGTTTCCTAGTTTGCTCTTTGATTTTCATTGAGTATTATTTTACCATATTTCATGGAAAAATGGAGAAAGTTTTCAGAAAAGAGAAAGAGAACCCGAAGGCTCTCTTATTCTCTTTTATTCTACTGTTTCTTCCACAGTTTCAACGGCAGTATCCACAACTACTTCTGTTGTTTCTTCATTTCCTTCTTCCTCTACTGGAGGATTAAGGTATTCTTCTTCGTTGATAGCGTGTGGTTCAAGGTTACGGTAACGGGCCATACCAGTACCTGCTGGGATGATCTTACCGATGATAACATTTTCTTTAAGTCCAAGGAGATGGTCTTTCTTACCACGGATAGCCGCGTCAGTAAGGACACGAGTTGTTTCCTGGAAGGAAGCCGCTGACAAGAAACTGTTGGTTTCAAGTGAGGCTTTGGTAATTCCCATAAGGACTGGACGACCTGTCGCTGGAACTCCACCTGCGATAAGGACATCTTTGTTGGCATCTGTAAAGTCATTGATATCCATGAGGGTACCCATGAGAAGATCTGTGTCACCTGGATCCATGACACGGACTTTACGGATCATTTGTCGAACCATTACCTCGATGTGTTTGTCGCCGATTTCTACCCCTTGGCTACGGTAAACTTTTTGTACTTCACCGAGAAGGTAAGTTTCAACTGACAAGACATCGCGAACTGCAAGGAGACGTTTTGGTTGGATAGAACCTTCTGTCAGAGCAGCACCACGCGCTACTTGGTCCCCAACTTCGACACGCATACGAGCTGTAAATGGAACGACATATTCACCTTCGCCAGTTTCACCCTTAACAAAGACTTTCTTAGTACGAGTTGAAGCATCTTCTTCAATAGCAGTAACTTGTCCTTTAACCTCTGTGATAACCGCTTCCCCTTTAGGATTGCGGGCTTCAAAGATTTCTTGGACACGAGGAAGACCCTGAGTGATATCGGTATTTGAGGCAACCCCACCCGTGTGGAAGGTACGCATTGTAAGCTGTGTACCAGGTTCCCCGATAGATTGGGCAGCGATTGTACCAACTGCTTCACCAACTTCAACCGCATCACCAGTTGCCAAGTTGATACCGTAACAGTGACGGCAGACACCGTGACGAGTGTTACATGTAAATACAGAGCGGATAGTCACTTCTTCCACACCAGCATTGACAATTTCACGCGCCTTGTCTTCTGTAATCAACTCATTTGGACCAATGATAACTGCACCAGTTTCTGGATGTTTAACAGTTTTCTTAGTGTAACGACCGTTGAGACGTTCTTCAAGAGACTCGATCATCTCTTTTCCTTCTGCGATAGAGCGGATCAAGAGACCACGGTCTGTTCCACAGTCGTCCTCACGAATGATAACGTCTTGGGCAACGTCAACCAAACGACGAGTCAAGTAACCTGAGTCGGCTGTCTTAAGTGCCGTATCGGTCATACCTTTACGGGCACCGTGAGTTGAGAAGAACATTTCGAGTACTGACAAACCTTCACGGAAGTTTGAAAGGATTGGCAATTCCATGATACGTCCGTTCGGAGCCGCCATCAGACCACGCATACCGGCAAGCTGTGAGAAGTTTGAGATATTACCACGGGCTCCAGAGTCCATCATCATAACGATTGGATTCTTAGGATCTTGGTTGGCAATCAAACGTTTCTCAAGTTTTTCACGGGCAGCACGCCATTCAGCTGTAACAGCATTGTAACGCTCGTCGTCTGTGATCATACCACGACGGAATTGTTTGGTAATTTGTTCTACACGTTTGTGTGATTCTTCAATGATTTCAGCCTTGTCATCAACGACTGGGATATCGGCAATACCCACTGTCAATCCTGCAAGAGTTGAGTGGTGGTAACCGAGGTTCTTCATGCGGTCAAGTAGGGCAGAAGTTTCTGTCGTACGGAAACGTTTGAAGATTTCAGCGATGATATTTCCAAGATTTTTCTTCTTGAATGGAGGGTTGAGTTCAAGATTGCTGATTGCTTCCTTGATATCTCCACCAAGTGGCAAGAAGTATTTAGCTGGAACGCCTTCTGTCAAGTTGGCATTGTTTGGTTCTTGCAAGTATGGTAGACCCTCTGGCATGATGTCGTTGAAGAGGATTTTACCAACTGTTGTAAGCAAGACCTTGTGTTTTTGCTCTTCTGTCCATGGTTTGTTGAGACTGTCTGTTGCAATACCTACACGTGAGTGGAGGTGAACATAGCCATTACGGTAAGCCATAACCGCTTCGTCACGGTCTTTGAAGACCATTCCTTCACCTTCACGACCAGCTTCTTCCATGGTCAAGTAGTAGTTACCCAAAACCATGTCCTGAGATGGAGTAACAACTGGTTTACCATCTTTCGGATTCAAGATGTGCTCAGCAGCGAGCATCAAGATACGAGCTTCTGCTTGGGCTTCTTCTGAAAGTGGTACGTGGATGGCCATTTGGTCCCCGTCAAAGTCAGCATTGTAGGCTTCACAGACAAGTGGGTGCAAGCGAAGGGCCTTACCATCAATCAAGACTGGCTCGAAGGCTTGGATACCCAAACGGTGAAGGGTCGGTGCGCGGTTCAAAAGCACTGGGTGTTCTTTGATTACTTCTTCAAGAATATCCCAGATACGCTCATCTCCACGTTCCACTAAACGTTTAGCCGCTTTGACGTTTTGCACGATATCACGGGCAACGATTTCACGCATAACAAATGGTTTAAAGAGCTCGATCGCCATTTCACGTGGCACACCACATTGGTACATCTTAAGAGTTGGACCAACGGCGATAACGGAACGTCCTGAGAAGTCAACACGTTTACCGAGCAAGTTTTGACGGAAGCGTCCTTGTTTACCTTTAAGCATGTGGCTCAATGATTTCAGTGGACGGCTACCTGGTCCTGTGATTGGACGACCACGACGACCATTGTCAATCAAAGCGTCAACCGCTTCTTGAAGCATACGCTTCTCATTTTGAACGATGATACCTGGTGCATTCAACTCAAGCAAACGAGCCAAACGGTTGTTACGGTTGATAACACGGCGGTAAAGGTCGTTCAAGTCAGATGAGGCAAAACGGCCACCATCCAACTGCAACATTGGACGAAGATCTGGTGGGATAACTGGAAGGATGTTGAGAATCATCCATTCAGGTTTGTTTCCAGACTTGTAAAAGGCATCCAACACATCCAAACGACGGATGGCTTTTACACGTTTTTGTCCAGTCGCTGTTTTCAATTCTTCTTTGAGTTCAGCAATTTCTTTTTCAAGATCTACTTGTTTTAAAAGGTCTTGGATGGCTTCGGCCCCCATCTTGGCAACGAATGATCCATAACCATACTCACGCAAGCGCTCACGGTATTCGCGCTCTGTCATGATAGACTTGTGCTCAAGTGGTGTATCCTTAGGATCAATCACCACATAAGCCGCAAAGTAGATAACTTCCTCGAGGGCACGAGGGCTCATATCAAGGGTCAAGCCCATACGGCTTGGAATTCCCTTGAAGTACCAGATGTGAGATACAGGAGCTTTCAACTCGATGTGCCCCATACGCTCACGACGAACTTTCGTACGCGTCACTTCAACCCCACAGCGGTCACAAACAATCCCTCTGTAACGAATGCGTTTGTACTTACCACAAGCACATTCCCAGTCTTTTGTAGGTCCAAAGATAACTTCATCAAAGAGACCTTCACGTTCTGGTTTCAAGGTGCGGTAATTGATTGTTTCAGGTTTTTTGACTTCTCCATAAGACCATGAACGGACTTTACTTGGAGAAGCTAGGGTGATTTGCATACTTTTAAAACGATTTACATCAACCACTATTTCTTCCCTTTCTATTCTAAGTGAACTGCTTTTTCTTACTCAGCAGCTTCTTCTGTTGCTTCCGCTTTTGTTGCTTTTTCTGCTTCTTCAGCTTCAAAGGCTGCTTTAGCCTCTTGGGCTGCTTTTTCGCGGGCTTTTTCAAGGTCATCTACGTGGATGACATCTTCGTCCATTCCTTCATCCAAGTCGCGAAGTTCCACTTCTTGGTCATCTTCGTCTAGGACACGCATGTCAAGACCAAGAGATTGCAATTCTTTTACAAGAACTCGGAAGGATTCTGGAACACCTGGTTTTGGAATTGGTTTTCCTTTTGTAATAGCTTCATAAGCTTTCAAACGTCCGTTGATATCGTCAGACTTGTAAGTCAAGATTTCTTGAAGGACATTTGACGCACCGTAGGCTTCAAGAGCCCAAACCTCCATCTCACCGAAACGTTGTCCACCAAACTGAGCTTTACCTCCAAGTGGTTGTTGGGTAACGGTTGAGTAAGGTCCGACTGAACGCGCGTGCAATTTATCATCGACCATGTGGTGGAGTTTGATCATGTACATGACACCAACTGACACACGGTTATCAAACGGTTCACCAGTACGTCCATCGTAAAGGATAGTCTTGGCATCGCTATCCATACCAGCTTCTTTAACAGTTGACCAAAGGTCTTCAGAACTTGCTCCGTCAAAGACTGGTGTTGCGATGTGAATACCAAGAGTACGAGCCGCCATACCAAGGTGAAGCTCCATAACCTGACCGATATTCATACGTGATGGCACCCCAAGTGGGTTCAACATGATGTCGACTGGAGTTCCGTCTGGAAGGTAAGGCATATCTTCTACAGGGACGATACGAGAGACAACCCCTTTGTTTCCGTGACGTCCGGCCATCTTATCTCCGACCTTGATCTTACGTTTTTGAGCGATGTAGACACGAACCAGCATGTTAACACCTGATTGCAACTCATCTCCATTTGCACGTGTAAAGATCTTAACATCACGAACGACACCATCGGCACCGTGTGGTACACGAAGAGAAGTATCACGCACTTCACGAGACTTGTCTCCAAAGATAGCGTGCAAGAGACGTTCTTCAGCTGAAAGGTCTTTCTCACCCTTAGGTGTTACTTTACCTACAAGGATATCACCTTCTTTAACCTCAGCACCGATACGGATAATACCCATTTCGTCAAGGTCTTTAAGGGCATCTTCACCAACGTTTGGAATTTCACGAGTAATTTCTTCAGGCCCAAGCTTTGTATCGCGCGTTTCTGATTCGTATTCTTCAAGGTGGACAGATGTATAGACATCGTCTTTAACCAAGCGTTCGCTCATGATAACGGCATCCTCGAAGTTGTAACCTTCCCAAGTCATGTAGGCAACGATTGGGTTTTGTCCAAGCGCCATTTCTCCATTTTCCATAGAAGGTCCGTCAGCGATGAAATCGCCTTTTTCAACGACATCGCCAACTTTAACAAGCGTACGTTGGTTGTAAGCAGTACCTGAGTTTGAACGACGGAATTTTTGGATGTGGTAAACGTCCAACGAACCATCTTCACGACGAACTTCTACCTTGTCAGCATCTGCATAGGTAACTTTACCGTCATACTGAGCAATCACAGCAGCTCCTGAATCGTGGGCTGCTTGGTATTCCATACCAGTTCCAACGTAAGGTGCTTTAGGATTAATCAATGGCACAGCCTGACGTTGCATGTTGGCTCCCATGAGGGCACGGTTGGAGTCATCGTTTTCCAAGAAAGGAATACATGCTGTCGCAACGGCAACTACCTGTTTTGGTGATACGTCCATATAATCAACAACATTCGCTGGATACTCTTGGTTAACCCCTTGGTGACGTCCCATGACAACTTTCTCAGCAAATGTTCCATCTTCATTCAGACGAGAGTTAGCCTGTGCTACAGTAAATTCATCTTCTTCATCGGCTGTCAACCAAACGATTTCGTTCGTGACAACACCTGTTTCACGGTCAACCTTACGGTATGGTGTTTGAACAAAACCATATTTGTTTAAGTGCCCGTAAGATGACAAGTTGTTAATCAAACCGATGTTAGGTCCTTCAGGTGTCTCGATTGGACACATACGACCGTAGTGAGTGTAGTGCACGTCACGGACTTCATATCCAGCGCGGTCACGTGTCAAACCACCAGGCCCTAAGGCTGACAAACGGCGTTTGTGAGACAACTCAGAAAGCGGGTTGTGTTGGTCCATGAACTGTGACAACTGTGATGAACCAAAGAATTCTTTTACTGCAGCTGTTACAGGACGGATATTGATGATTTGTTGTGGTGTCAAGACTTCATTGTCCTGAACAGACATACGTTCACGGACATTACGTTCCATACGAGAAAGTCCAAGACGTACTTGGTTGGCAAGCAATTCACCGACCGCACGGATACGACGATTTCCAAGGTGGTCGATATCATCTACACGGCCAAGTCCTTCAGCCAAGTTAAGGAAGTAGCTCATCTCAGCAAGGATATCTGCTGGAGTGACGATACGAACCTTGTCATCTGGATTGGCATTACCGATGATCGTTACGACGCGGTCTGGATCAGTTGGTGCAACAACCTTAAATTTTTGTAGTACAACTGGCTCTGTTACTACAGCCGCATCATTCGGAATGTAGACAATCTTGTTCAAGTCGCCATCCAAATGGCTTTCAATGCTTTCAATCACACTGCGAGTCATGATTGTACCAGCTTCCACCAAGATTTCTCCAGTTTCAGGATCTACCAATGGCTCTGCAATTGTTTGGTTGAGCAAACGTGTTTTAACATTGAGTTTTTTATTGATCTTGTAGCGACCAACTGCTGCCAAGTCATAGCGACGTGGGTCAAAGAAACGAGCTACAAGCAAGCTACGTGAGCTTTCAGCAGTCTTAGGTTCACCTGGACGAAGGCGTTCGTAGATTTCTTTCAAGGCTTCGTCTGTACGAGAGTCCATTGGGTTCTTGTGGATATCTTTTTCAACAGTGTTGCGAACCAATTCGCTGTCACCAAAGATATCAAAGATTTCATCATCACCTGAGAAACCAAGCGCACGAACCAAGGTTGTAAATGGAATCTTACGAGTGCGGTCGATACGAGTATAGGCGATATCTTTTGAGTCGCTTTCAAGTTCCAACCAAGCTCCACGGTTAGGGATAACAGTTGAACCGTAGCCTACTTTACCGTTTTTATCAACTTTATCGTTAAAGTAAACACCTGGTGAGCGGACCAACTGAGATACGATGATACGTTCACCACCATTGATGATGAAAGTACCCATTTCTGTCATGATTGGGAAATCTCCAAAGAAAACTTCTTGGGTCTTGATTTCGCCTGTTTCTTTATTGATCAAGCGGAAGGTTACAAAAATTGGTGCTGAGTAACTAGCATCGTGGATACGTGCTTCTTCTAGCGTATATTTTGGTTCCTTGATTTCATATCCAACAAATTCCAACTCCATTGTGTCTGTGAAGTTTGAAATTGGCAATACATCTTCAAATACTTCCTTAAGACCATGGTCTAGGAAATCTTTGAATGAATCCGTTTGAATTTCAATCAAATTTGGTAAGTCAAGAACTTCTTTGATTCTTGAAAAACTACGACGGGTACGATGTTTCCCGTATTGAACGTCATGTCCTGCCAAGATGATTCTCCTTTGTAAATAAATTCCAAGCCTTATCAATCAGGCTTTTCTAATCGTCATATGGTTTTAAAAACCCCTATCACCGTGTCCCTTTGATGAATTTTCAGAATCTTTAAATCTTTATTACAAGTACTCAAAATCCTGAAAAAAAGCACAAAAAGAGCAGCTAAATCTGACTTTTTCAGAAGATTTAACTGCTGTGAGCCTTGCCTGGACAATATTTCAGACAAAACCTACGACAAATGATTATTTACATTATACCCTATTTAGCTAGATTTTTCAAGGGTATTAACGAATTTTTGACAAAATCTTTTCCTATAAAAAATTAAATTCAACTTTCACTTTACAAATTTCATTTTCAGCTTAGTAGTTCACAAAAATATAGTAAATTACGATTTTCCTATTTTATCTTGGGCTGTTTTTCTTGACTTTACTAGGCTTTTATTTTAATATATATGTATAAATATATAGGGAGATTTATGATGAATATCTTGCTTTCTAAGACTGAACAAGATTTGCTATTCTTACTGGAAGAATTAACCAAACACCATGATTGGATAGAAATTCCAGACTTGGCTGAGAAACTGAATTTTTCAATAGAAGAATTGCAAGAACACCTTTTTGAGCTTGAGCAATTATTTCCAAACCTCCTGCTTCAATCAAGAAAAAAAGGCATTCAATTGCAGTTTGACTTCCAAAACGTCTTGGATCCCAGAACTGCGATTTTTAAACAATCTGAAACCTACTCCTTTTTGAACCAGTTGTTTTTCAATGAGGGACAATCACTTGAGCAAATGTGTCAAGAACTTGTAATGAGTTGCGAACGAGTTCAGGAAATCATCCAACATCTAAATACTAAACTTCCCCAACACTATGGCATTAAAATCCAACTTTCCCCTTTAGTCATGAAGGGAACAGAAGAGGACATTCGTGCCTTTTATCTAGACTACTTTAGCCAAAGTTACGACTTTCTTGATTGGCCCTTCCCTTCTATTTCTGAAGAATCACTCACTCACTTGATTCAGCTATTTTTGGACGCCCAACAAGTTTCACCCAACCTCAGTAGCTTACGGCAAATCAAATATACCCTAGCTATCAATCTAGAGCGGTTTAATAAGAGATACTTGATTAAAAATCCTACTCCCCTTTTAACTAGTCACTACAGTTCTCTCATGCAAATTCCGCAGTTTGAACAAGATATCAAAAAGCTGGCTAGAAAACTCCATTTTGAGCCGACAAAGGAAACACTGGAACAGCTATTTTCAAACCCAACCAAATCTCTTCAAATTGCAAACAATCCTAATAATGGAGCACTGGGTGATATTCATCATATCCAAAAATCCTACCGTTTATTGAGTCAAATCTTAGAAGAGTTAGCTAAAGAATTTCACCTACAGATTGAAAATCGCGAGGAATTGATTTGGCTCCTCCACTACACTGCCCAATCTGATTTCTTCCATTTGCTCAGTAACCAGTCTCTCGACAAACAGAAATCCCAGATTTTAAGCAATTATCAAAAAGAATTTCCAAAACTATTTGAAGTGAGTCAACACAAATTCCAATCTTATCTGACTGAGATGGGACTAAACAGTAAGTCAAGTAAGCTACAAGAGATGATCTACACCTTCACCATCCAAGGGCATCGGATTTTAGTCCAACTGCTTCAAAAACTTCCCAAAATACGCGTTTTGGTTATTAGTCATCTGGATAGCCATCATGCACAAATCCTAATCGATACCCTAACTCACTACGGCAACAATCTCTATCTATTTGATTCTTGGGAAGAATCTACGATTTCTTTCTCAGTTCTCAATCAAATCCCGCACGATATTGTTATCACCACCTTTCCTGTCACCAACTCTCCTAAACCACTTATCTACAGTCGTAATTTCTCTACAGCAGAACTATTTTACCACCTCCACCTGATGGCTTCTCAAATTCATAAAGAAAGACTGGCTAAATCGTAACAAAATTTGTTGCGATTTTTCTTTTAGTTTAATTTCAGGAAAACGCTTGCATCTTATTTTACTAAGTGCTATACTGATATAGAAATTTATTGATTGGAGAATGATTATGAGAAAAACACAATCTCACACTGAGAAAAAAATGGTTTACAGCATCCGTTCCCTTAAAAATGGAACTGGTTCTGTCCTTATTGGAGCAAGCCTTGTTCTGCTTGCCATGGCTACACCAACTATCTCAGCCAACGAAAATACTACAAGCACTAACGAACCTAGCAACAGAAATACAACCTCCCTTACTCAGCCTCTTACTGATACAGCAGTTAGCTCTAGTAAGAAGGAAAGTGATATTTCTTCACCTGAAAATGCAAACGCTTCCCTAGAGAAAAAAGAAGAAAAACCTGCAACAGAGCCAACAACTCCTGTTTCAAGCCCAGCCGATTCAGCACCACAAACCGGACAAGATCGTTCAAGTGAGCCAACTACTGCTATTAGTCCAGCAGCGACTGAAACTAAAGCAGAAGAACCCATCGCAGATAACCACTTCCGCATCCATGTAAAGAAACTCCCTGAAGAAAACAAGGATACTCAAGGACTATGGACTTGGGACGATGTTGAAAAACCATCTGAAAATTGGCCCAATGGAGCCCGATCCTTCAAGGATGCCAAGCAAGATGACTACGGCTATTACCTAGATGTCAAACTCAAAAATGAGCAAGCCAAGAAAGTCAGCTTCCTTATCAACAATACCAAAGGGGATAACCTGACGGGGGACCGTTCGGTAGAGCGTCTCTCTCCAAAAATGAATGAGGCCTGGCTAGATGAAAACTACAAGGTATACAACTACCGCCCTCAACCAGCAGGAACTATTCGTGTCAACTACTATCGCACCGATGGCAACTATGACAAAAAATCTCTTTGGTATTGGGGCGATGTCAAAAACCCAAGTAGTGGAGAATGGCCTAATGGAACAGACTTTACAGCTACAGGCAAATATGGTCGCTATATCGATATTCCACTCAAAGATGCAGCTAAAGACCTTGGATTTTTATTACTAGACAGAAACAAACAAGGAGACGATGTGAAAATCCGTAAAGAAGATTATAAGTTCACAGATTTAAAAAATCATAGCCAAATTTTCCTAAAAGACGATGATGAATCGATTTACACAAATCCATACTATGTCCATGATATCCGTATGACAGGAGCCCAACACGTAGGCACTTCTAGCATTGAGAGTAGTTTTTCAACACTTGTCGGTGCTAAAAAAGAGGATATCCTCAAACACTCCAACATTACTAATCACCTAGGAAATAAGGTAACTATCACCGATGTTGCAATCGATGAAGCTGGCAAGAAAGTGACCTACAGCGGAGATTTCTCTGACACAAAACATCCTTATACCGTTAGCTACAACTCTGACAAATTCACTACCAAAACAAGCTGGCGCCTGAAAGATGAAACTTACAGTTATGATGGCAAACTTGGAGCTGACCTAAAAGAAGAAGGAAAACAGGTTGATTTAACCCTTTGGTCACCAAGTGCTGATAAGGTTTCTGTCGTTGTTTACGATAAGAATGATCCTGAAAAAGTAGTTGGAACTGTCGCTCTTGAAAAAGGTGAAAAAGGAACCTGGAAACAAACTCTGAATGAAAACTCTGGTCTCGGCATCAGCAATTACACTGGCTACTACTACCACTACCAAATCGAGCGCCAAGGTAAAACTGTTCTTGCACTCGATCCTTACGCTAAGTCCCTCGCTGCTTGGAATAGCGACGATGCTAAGATTGACGATGCCCATAAAGTGGCTAAAGCCGCCTTTGTAGATCCAGCTAAACTCGGACCTCAAGACTTGACTTATGGTAAGATTCACAACTTCAAGACTCGTGAAGATGCCGTTATCTACGAAGCTCATGTGCGTGACTTCACCTCAGATCCTGCCATTGCAAAAGACTTGACCAAACCATTTGGTACCTTTGAAGCCTTTATCGAAAAACTAGACTACCTCAAAGACTTGGGTGTAACCCACATCCAGCTCCTTCCAGTCTTGTCTTACTACTTTGTCAATGAATTGAAAAATCATGAACGCTTGTCTGACTATGCTTCAAGCAACAGCAATTACAACTGGGGATATGACCCTCAAAACTACTTCTCATTGACTGGTATGTACTCAAGCGATCCTAAGAATCCAGAAAAACGAATTGCAGAATTTAAAAACCTCATCAACGAAATCCACAAACGTGGCATGGGAGCTATTCTGGATGTAGTTTATAACCATACAGCCAAAGTCGATATCTTTGAAGATTTAGAACCAAACTACTACCACTTTATGGATGCTGATGGGACACCTCGCACTAGCTTTGGTGGTGGACGCTTGGGAACAACCCACCATATGACCAAACGGCTCCTAGTTGACTCTATCAAATATCTAGTTGATACCTACAAAGTGGATGGATTCCGTTTCGATATGATGGGTGACCACGATGCAGCTTCTATCGAAGAAGCTTACAAGGCTGCACGCGCCCTCAATCCTAACCTAATCATGCTGGGTGAAGGTTGGAGAACCTATGCTGGTGATGAAAATATGCCTACTAAAGCTGCTGACCAAGATTGGATGAAGCATACCGATACTGTCGCTGTCTTTTCAGACGACATCCGTAACAACCTCAAGTCTGGTTATCCAAACGAAGGTCAACCTGCCTTTATCACAGGTGGCAAGCGTGATATCAACACTATCTTCAAAAATCTGATTGCTCAACCAACCAACTTTGAAGCAGACAGTCCTGGCGATGTGATTCAATACATCGCAGCCCATGATAACTTGACCCTCTTTGACATCATCGCCCAATCTATCAAAAAAGACCCAAGCAAGGCTGAGAACTATGCTGAAATTCATCGTCGCTTGCGACTTGGAAACCTCATGGTCTTAACAGCTCAAGGGACTCCATTTATCCACTCTGGTCAGGAATATGGACGTACCAAACAATTCCGTGACCCAGCCTACAAGACTCCAGTAGCAGAGGACAAACAACCAAATAAATCTCACTTGTTGCGTGATAAGGATGGCAATCCATTTGACTATCCTTACTTCATCCATGACTCTTACGACTCGAGTGATGCTGTCAACAAATTTGACTGGACTAAGGCTACAGATGGGAAAGCTTTCCCTGAAAATGTCAAGAGCCGTGACTATATGAAAGGGTTGATTGCCCTTCGTCAATCTACAGATGCCTTCCGACTTAAGAGTCTCCAAGATATCAAAGACCGTGTTCACCTCATCACTGTTCCAGGCCAAAATGGTGTGGAAAAAGAGGATGTAGTGATTGGCTACCAAATCACTGCTCCAAATGGGGATATCTACGCAGTCTTTGTCAATGCAGACGAAAAAGCTCGCGAATTTAATTTGGGAACTGCATTTGCACATCTCAGAAATGCTGAAGTTTTGGCAGATGAAAACCAAGCAGGACCAGTCGGAATTGCCAACCCGAAAGGACTTGAGTGGACTGAAAAAGGCTTGAAATTAAATGCCCTTACAGCTACTGTTCTTCGAATCTCTCAAGGCGGTGCCATCGTTGCCCCAGCTATGGAAGAAAAACCAGAATTTGACCTTTCAAGCTTAAAACAAGAACAAGGGCAAAATAATGACCAAGGTACTATTTCAAACCGAGTGGTCAAACCTGAACATCAAGATCCAGCTCCACAAGCTAGACCTGATTCTACTAAACCAGATTCTACTAAACCAGATTCTACTAAACCAGATGCTCCTAAACCAGATGCAAAAGTAGCTGATGCAGAAGATAAACCTAGCCAAGCTACAACTGATTCACAAACTGAAAAGCCAGTACAAGCAGCACAACCATCATCTGTAAGTGAAGCTGTTCAAAACGAATCAGTAGAAAATCCTAGCAAGGAAAATATACCTGCGCCTCTAGCTAAACAAGCTGAACTTCCAAATACAGGAACTAAAAACGATAACAAACTCCTGTTGGCAGGAATCAGCCTCCTTGCCCTTCTCGGTCTCGGGTTCTTACTAAAAAACAAAAAAGAGAATTAAACCAGCCCTCCTATAGAAAAATCCTCCGAGCATTAAGGCTCGGGGGATTGATTTTTGACCTGATAATCCTATCTATCAAATCATATATTCCACACTATAGGTCGCATCCGAAAGGATTCTTGCCAAAAATTGCTTGGTTCGTTCTTCTTTTGGACGGCTAAAGAATTCATGGGCATTATTTTCTTCAACAATTTTCCCACCGTCCATAAAAATAACATGATTGGCTACATCTCTGGCAAAGCCCATCTCATGAGTCACTACTACCATAGTAACCCCTTCTTTTGCTAACTGTTTTAAAACATCCAAAACATCCCCTACCAACTCTGGATCCAAGGCTGATGTTGGCTCATCCAGCAGAATAACCTCTGGTTTCACAGCGATTGCACGGGCAATACCGATTCGCTGTTGCTGTCCTCCAGAAAGTTGAGATGGATAGTAATCCTTATAAGCTAGTAAACCAACTTTTTCTAAGGAAGCTTCCGCACGTTTGATGGCTTCTTCCTTAGGAATTTTCCGAGCAATCACCAGGCCCTCTAAAATATTTTCCAAGGCCGTTTTATTAGCAAATAAATTATAATGTTGAAAAACAAAGGCAGTCTTCTGGCGAATTTCTAAAATGTCTTTTTTAGTCAATTTGCCAAGGTCGTAGTCTTTATCCGCAAGCTTCAAAGAACCACTATCAGCCTTTTCTAAATGATTGAGACATCTGAGAAAAGTCGTTTTACCTGATCCAGATGGCCCCAAGATTACAACCACATCCCCTTGGTTGACCTTGAGATTAACATCTTCTAAGACTTGTCTGTCTCCAAATTTTTTTGCAACATGTTCTACTTGTAACATTGTATCCTCCTATGCTAAACCTGTAGTGGGCGCTACTTGTCCCTTTTCTCTTCGAATATAGCGTTTCTCTAAGAGTGAAAAGCCCCATTGAATCAATCCGCAAATAAGAATGTACTGTAAAAAGATAACAAAGTATGATTCAAAATACTGATAACCATAAGACGCTTCAACACGGGCAATAGCTGTAATATCCTTAATAGTCATCACAAAGACCAAAGAGGTTCCTTTTACAATATTTATGACTAAATTAGCCAAATTGGGCAGGGCTGAACGCAAGGCCTGTGGAAAAACAATCCTCACATAGGCCTGGCTACTGGTCAATCCAATCGCTTGTGCAGCTTCTAATTGTCCCTTATCGACAGTCAAAATAGCCGAACGTAAGATTTCTGATAAACTCCCTGTTGTCATCAAGCTGTAGATAATAAAAGCATAATAGATAGGATTGAGTTTAAAGATGTCAACATTACTTCCTATGCTTTTAAGAAATTGATTGAGCAAACTCGGAAACAAACTATAGAAGAAAAGAATCAGCAAAATCGGAGGGGTCGCTCTTATAAAAGCTAGATACACGAGAGAGAAAGTTCGAACACCTTTTACTTTATAAATTTGTCCCAGAGCTAAAAACAAGGCTGGTAGAAAACTTAAGACCATGGCTACAATCATGATAATCAAGGTGGTCGGTACCCCTTTTAAGGTCTCTAAAAAGGTTTTTGCAATATAGTCTAAATCCATATCCTATCTCCCTTTCGTTTCCAAAGATTTTTCTAACAAGCAACTCAAGAAGGAAACAACCAAGGCTACACCCCAATAAAGAATGGCAACCGCTGTATAGGTTTCAAGAGAGTAATTTCCCAAATTGCGACTGATTAAGAGATTGCCAGCTCCCATGACATCCACAAAACCAATCGTATAGGCTAGGGCAGCGTCCCGCATCAAATTTAGAATAGCGGTCGTCATATTTGGAAGAGCCACTTGAAAAGCCTGAGGAAAAATGATTCTCCAAAATGTCTGACTAGGTGTCAGACCAATACTGACTCCAGCTTCCATCTGACCTTTTGGAATTGCCTGATAGGAGGCCTTAAACACTTCTGCAATGATAGCCGCAAACAGCAAGACCATGGTAAATAATACGAAGACCGTTTTAGACCAGTTGTTAATATCTAAATTCAACCACCATTTTAAAAATTCAGGTAAACCATAAAAGACTAAAAACAGTAAAACAATTGGGGGAGTACAGCGAAGAGTGAAAATGTATCCCTTGGAAAGACCTGCAAAAGTCTTGTCTTCTCCCACTTGTGCCCAAGCCAGTAAGCCACCGAAAAGGGAGCCAAGGATTGTAGTAAAAAAGAGAACGGACAAGGTCATAGGAAGAGCCTGCCATAAGGTGGGTAAAAATTGGAACACTCTTGAAAAATCATATGAAACCATGTAAACCTCTTTCTAGCATGCCTGATTGCTTATCTAATCTTTATCAACATAACTAAAGACATCTTCTTTAAAGTATTTTTGAGAAAGTTTAGCAAGAGTACCATCTTCTTTTAATTCTTTAATCGCTTTTTCATATTCTTTAGCAAACTTCTCGCCCTTTTCATCACGATGAATCAATGGATAGGTTGGGATTCCTTTATATGGGAACCAGCTAAGTTTGTCCGCATATTGGTGGTAAGAACCATCCTCAGCTGTCACTGCTTTTTCAAAAGAAAGCTTGATATCAAAGAAGGCATCATAACGTCCTTCTAAAACCCAAGCATAAGCGTCTGCCACTTTGAAAGATTCAGCAGCTGTCAACTCAATTGGTGTATCCTTATGCTTCTCGTTATAACTATTGATGACATTCCACTGAGCATTTTGAGGAGAGATTGGTACTAATTTTCCTTTATTTTTGGCAAAATCATCAATATTCTTATATTTGCCTTCATCTTCTTTTCTGACAGTAAAACCAATAATGCTAGCACCTACTGGCTCAGATGGAATGATGAATTTTTTAGCCCTTTCATCTGTATACCAAGCACCTTTTGTCCCAATATCGTACTTGCCAGACTCCAGTCCAATCAAGAGATCATCATCACTAGTTCCTGTATACTCAAATTTATAATCTGCTAATTTCTCATCAACCGCCTTTAAAACAGCGACTTCATAACCATCTGATTCCCCTTTTTCATCAATAAAATCATAAGGGACATAGTTTTGGGTATGGGCAACCTTTAAAGTTGTTACTTGTCCAGATGAAGCTGCATCTGTACCTTTAGCAGATGCTCCTGACAAAGTTCTACCAACAATCGTTGCTCCAAGCACTGCCACAACCGCAACTCCACCAATAATCCATGTTTTCTTACTCATATTCTTCTCCTTTATTTATTTAATGCTTCTCTCACCCACTGGATACGTTCCACTGCAATGTCGCTCGGAATGGTACAATCTGCTCCAAGTATGAAGCCATCTTTACCTGTTTCTTCTATCAAGCGTTTGGTTTCAGCTTGAATTTCTTCCTTACTGCCTCGATAGAGAAGGCCATCTTTACCGTTTTCAAATCCTCCCAAAACAGCACGACCCTTGAAAATCTCACGACCTTCTTTTAAGCTAATCCCTTCTGGACCAACTGCCCAGTTAAAAACATGAGCTGGATAGTCAGCGAAGATATGAATATCGTTTCGGGCTCCTTCATAGCCACAGATGTGAAGGATATTAACCCCACCAACCGACTTAGCTGCATTTAAAACAGTCAGTTCACTCGGCGCAATAATCTCCTGATAGTCTTCAACAGAAACACGCGCATCCTGAATACTTTGCACACTAAGATAGATACCGTCTGCTCCTGCATCTTTAATAATAGCTTGACTCAAGCTAGCGATATCTTGCGCAATCACATCAAGTACTTTTTTCAATTTCTGAGAATCTTGAACTAAGAAATCTGCAATGAGATCATCTCCACCAGACACTTCTCCAAGTAACCATTTGAGGTAGGTCACAGGCGCAAAAATATTGTAAATAGCAACAATATCTTCCGTAAACTCCTGCTTAATCTTCTTCACTAATTCTACCTGCTCTCTAATCCACGGATGATCTTCACCCAGAGGTTGAATCTCCGACAGCTCTTGGAGTGACTTTCCTTTGGCAATAACTGGATTTGGATAAGCAAAATAGCCATCACTCATCAACTTGATAAAGTCTGGATGTAGGTCACGGATAAAACGTTTGTGACCTTGTATGTTCTTTTCAATAATCACAGGATTTGAAAATCCCTTTAACCATTCCTCTTCTGATGTAAAGTGGTGCCAAAAACCGACAGGCACACGGTCGACCGCTTCTCCTCTAAATGCTTTTAAAACCCATTCTCTTTTTTCTGACATCTCTATTCTCCATTTCTTTCTTTTTCGACTAATAAAACACTGGCAATATCATTGGTTTGAATAAAGGGAAGACTTTCTTTCTGAAAATCCTGAACTCCATGACATCTTGGCCCTTCCTTACAAGTAAGTCCCTTTGTAAGACTGATCGCAAGTAAGATGACAAAGCCGAGGGCCGTCCCTATCAATAGCCACTTTTTTCTTTTCATAAGGCCCTCCTATTCTAAAATAGCAGCCTGACGAATCCAGTCCAATCTTTCTAATTCAAAATCATCTGGAACTGTACAATCCGCTCCAAGAAGGACTCCTCTAGTCCCAGCTTCAGTTAACAAGCGTTTGGTTTCCACTTGTAGTTCAGCCTTGCTACCTCCATAAAGCAGGCTCTGCTTCCCATTTTCAAAACCACCCAAGACCGCTTTGCCATAAAATAGCTCCTGACCTTGAGGTAAACTGACTGCTTCATGGTGGGTTGCCCAATTGAAAACCTGGGCTGGATAATCTTTGAAAATAGTCACATTGTTACTGGCACCTTGGAAACCGCAGATATGCAGGATATTTACCCCACCTACCTGATTGGCAGCTTCTAAAACCTTTATGTTGCTTGGCTCAATATAGGTCTGATACAATTCTGCTGTGATGCGCTCATCCTGAATTTCTTGAGTACTGAGATAGATTCCATCTGCTTCACCATCCTGAATGATTTTTTTAGTTAGGATAGCGATATCCTCTGCTATCACGTCTAAAATTTCACTGAATAACTCTGGATTTTCAAGAAAAAGATCTGCAACCTCCTTATCACCTCTAGAAGTCGCTGTACGAAACCACCGTTTCAAGTAGGAAATCGGAGAAAAAATATTGTAGAATGAAGCAATTTCCTCAGTGAAGGTTGCTCGAATAGCTTGTACCACTTCTACTTGTTGCTGAATCCAAGGATGGTTTTCACCAATCGACTCAATAGAAGCCAGCTCCTGAATACTTGAAACCAAAGGACCGTAGACATTACTTGGATAAATGAAAAATCCGTCACTCATCATTTTGACAAAATCAGGATGAATTCTTTCAACGTACTTCCGATGTCCCTCTACACTTTTTTGAAAGATACGTGGGTTATTTAAACCTTGCCCTTTTTCCTCCAGTGTTACAAAATGAAACCAAAAGCCTACAGGAACTCGTTCCACCTCTTCTCCTCGGATGGCTTTAAAAACTAGCTCTCTTTTACTTGTCATACTTTTCTCCTTTCATTTGGATTGAAACCATCTTACCACTCCTTTTGACCTTTTCCCAATATATATTGACTATCGACTTGATTGATATTGTTTATATCAACAACGAAAAAATCTCTGGAAAGCTTGATTTTACTAGCTTTTCAGAGATTCTTTTCTGTTTATTGCTTTTTTAAAATAGTTGTTATATAGATTTTTTATCAGCCTGATTAGGATTTTTTATTAAGCCTCTTTCATGGCAAAATAAGCCCGTACTTTGGGTACAACTTGTGTACCGAAGAGTTCAATAGCTCTCAGGACTTGTTCATGAGGCATAGAACCAAGAGGTAGGTGCAACATAAAGCGATCCAAACCTAAGTCTTCAATCATGCGAATCAATTTTTCGGCCACCTGATCTGAATTGCCCACAAACATAGCACCATTTGGCCCAACTTGCTCCAAATATTGCTCATAACGCAATTCCTGCCAGTGCGGACGGTCTTTGGAAATAGCATCCACCACTTGCTTAGTCGGATGGAAATAATCTTTTACAGCCTGCTCACCATCTTCAGCAATCCAACCCCAAGAATGAGCTCCAACCTTTAGTTCCTGACTGGCATAACCCGCTTCGCTTCCAATCTCACGATAAGCCTGAATCAACTTTTTAAAATAACGCGGATTGCCACCAATAATAGCATAAACAATCGGTAGACCAGCCTGAGCAATCTTCACAGTTGATTCGACATGACCACCTGTCGCTATCCACAAGGGCAATTTGTCCTGAACTGGACGAGGATAAACTTCTTTGCCAGAGATTGTTTGGGTCAATCGACCTTGCCAATCTAGTTTTATCTTTTCATTGACTAATTGAAGCAAGTCTAATTTCTCATCAAAAAGAGCTTCGTAGTCTTTCAAATCATAGCCAAACAAGGGAAAAGATTCCGTGAAAGAACCCCTTCCGGCCATAATCTCCGCACGTCCATTTGACAAAGCATCGATAGTGGCATATTGTTGGAACAATCGAATCGGATCCATACTTGAGAGAATGCTGACTGCACTGGTCAAACGAATCTTCTTGGTATTGACTGCCCCAGCTGCCAGAACAATCTCTGGCGCAGATATCGCAAAATCCGCTCGATGGTGCTCACCAATCCCATACACATCCAAACCAACCTTGTCAGCCAGTTCAATCTCTGCCAGCAACTGGCGAATGCGTTCAGCATGACTGTAAGTTTGCCCAGTCCCTTCAAGCTCCGTTGTTTCTCCAAATGTTGAAATTCCCAATTCTACCACAGTGATTCTCCTTGTCTATTCCGGTCCTTCATTTTGAAAAATTATTCTAACACGAATCTTGAGTACAAGCAACCGATTTGCTCACAAGAAAAAGCCTAGATAACTAGACTTTTTAAGCTTATTCTACCGTTACTGACTTAGCAAGGTTACGTGGTTTGTCCACATCAAGCCCACGGTGGAGTGTTGCAAAGTAAGCGACTAATTGCGTTGGCACGACCATTGAAATTGGTGAGAGGTAAGGGTGTACAGTCGTAAGGACGATATCATCTGTATCTTTGGCAACATTTTCTTCTGCAATAGTGAGAACCTTGGCACCACGGGCTGCCACCTCTTGGATATTTCCACGAGTGTGGTTGGCAAGGACTGGATCTGACAAGAGAGCCAAAACAGGCGTTCCTTCTTCAATCAAGGCAATAGTTCCGTGCTTGAGTTCTCCTGCCGCAAAGCCTTCACACTGGATATAAGAAATCTCTTTGAGTTTAAGGCTTGCTTCCATAGCTACGTAGTAATCTTGACCACGCCCAATATAAAAGGCGTTGCGAGTTGTTTCAAGAAGCTCACGAACCTTGGCTTCAATGGTTTCTTTCTCTGAAAGAGTTGATTCGATAGACTGAGCTACGATTGACAACTCATGAACCAAGTCAAAGACTTGCGCTTTAGCATTGCCATTTGCTTCTCCTACTGCTTTTGCAAGAAAAGCAAGGGCTGCAATTTGTGCTGTATAAGCCTTTGTTGATGCTACGGCAATTTCAGGACCTGCATGAAGGAGCATGGTATGATTGGCTTCACGTGAAAGAGTTGAACCTGGTACGTTTGTCACTGTCAAGCTTGGGATTCCCATTTCATTAGCCTTGACCAAAACCTGACGGCTATCCGCCGTTTCACCAGACTGACTGATAAAGATGAAGAGTGGTTTCTTGCTGAGAAGTGGCATACCGTAACCCCACTCAGATGAAATTCCAAGTTCAACTGGTGTATCTGTCAATTCTTCCAACATTTTCTTAGAAGCAAATCCTGCGTGGTAAGATGTCCCAGCTGCAAGGATGTAGATACGGTCTGCGTCTTGAACAGCCTGGATGATAGCTGGGTCTACTACTACTTGACCAGCCTCATCTGTGTAGGCTTGGATTAGTTTACGCATAACAGTTGGTTGCTCGTCAATTTCCTTAAGCATGTAGTAAGGGTAAGTTCCTTTACCGATATCTGACAAGTCTAGCTCAGCAGTGTAGCTAGCACGCTCACGACGATTTCCATCATAGTCTTGAACTTCCACACTATCAGCCTTGACAATTACCAACTCTTGGTCATGAATTTCCATGTATTGGTTGGTTTCACGAATCATAGCCATAGCATCTGAGCATACCATGTTATAACCTTCACCAAGACCAATCAAGAGTGGTGATTTATTTTTAGCTACGTAGATGACTTCAGGATCTTGTGAGTCAACCAAGGCAAAAGCATAAGAACCACGGATGATGTGAAGAGCTTTTTTGAAGGCTTCAAGAACAGAGAGACCTTCTTCTTCCGCAAATTTTCCAATCAAGTGAACAGCGATTTCAGTATCTGTTTGCCCCTTAAAGTGGTGACCTGCAAGGTATTCTTCCTTGATTTCAAGGTAGTTCTCAATGACCCCATTGTGCACCAAAACAAAACGTTCAGTCTCAGAGCGATGTGGGTGAGCATTGTCTTCCGTTGGTTTTCCGTGAGTAGCCCAACGAGTATGTCCGATACCCGTTGTCCCCTCAACACCAGCTGTCTTAGCAGACAATTCTGCGATACGACCAACAGCCTTCACCAAGTGGTTTTCAGCACCACCTAGGACAAAAATCCCCGCAGAATCATAGCCACGGTATTCGAGCTTTTCAAGCCCTTGAATCAAAATATCAGTTGCATTTGTGTTTCCAACAACACCAACAATTCCACACATAGTATATACGACACAGACCAGCTGTGCTTTCTCCTTAAAATTGGTATAGTCTAATTCCTCTTTTATAGAATCAGCAAAAACAGTATATACTTGTTTCTTTCACTTGTCAAGAGTAAAAATTGGTATAGTTCAAATTACGCTCCTGTTAGCAAAAGACTCTGACCAATTAGGATAATCAGTCAGAGTCCTTTTTAAAATCCATTATTATCGCTTAATTCCTTGAACCAGTGCCCTGATTTCTTCAGACGACGTTCTTGCGTTTCCAAGTCTAATTCGACCAAGCCATAGCGATTTTTATAGCTATTGAGCCATGACCAGCAATCGATAAAGGTCCAAATCAAGTAGCCCTTACAATTGGCTCCGTCTTCAATGGCACGGTGAAGTTCGCGAAGATGACCTTTTACAAAGTCAATACGGTAATCATCTTGAATCATTCCATTCTCACGGAATTTTTCTTCCCCTTCAACACCCATACCATTCTCTGTCAACATCCACTCGATATTACCATAATTTTCCTTGATATTTTGGGCAATGTCATAAATCCCTTGCTCATAAATCTCCCAGCCACGATGAGGATTGATTTTACGTCCAGGCATCACATAAGGCTCATAAAAATGTTCTGGCAAAAGAGGACTCTCTGGATGCTTCGCAAATCGAGGAGCCATAACACGCAAAGGTTGATAGTAGTTGACACCAAGGAAGTCCACAGTATTGTCACGAATGATATCCAACTCCTCCTCTGTAGCATCAGGCAAGAGACCGTATTCATGTAAGATTTCTACCAACTCCTGTGGATAAGTCCCCAAAACAGACGGATCTAAGAAAGATTGGGCCTGAAAAAGGTCCGCAATGCGAGCAGCCTTGACATCAGCAGGATGCTGGCTACGTGGATAAGCCGGTGTCAAGTTGAGGACAATCCCAATCTTGGAATCAGGCAAGAGTTCATGACAGGCCTTAACCGCCCGACTGCTGGCCAATTGTGTATGATAAGCTACTTTAACGGCTGCCTCTGCATCCACCTTATGTGGATAATGGGCATCGTAAAAATATCCAAATTCTACTGGAACAATTGGCTCGTTAAAGGTAATCCATTGATCCACTAAATCTCCATAAGTCTCAAAACAAAAACGAGCATAGTCTTCATAGGCTGAGACAGTCGCCTTATTTTCCCAACCATCACCATCCTCTTGAAGGACAAAAGGCAAATCAAAATGATAAAGATTGACTAAAAGACGAATCCCTTTGGCCTTAATAGCCTCAAAAACCTTACGGTAAAAATCTACACCCTGATAATTGACTTTTCCACTCCCTTGTGGAAAAATCCGTGACCACTGAATAGAAGTTCGAAAGGCCGTGTGACCAGTTTCTAACAAGAGCTCGATATCCTGTTCCCAGTTTTCATAAAAAGTCGATGTCTTATCTGGACCAATTCCATTATAGTAACGATTTGGCTCCACTTGGTACCAATAATCCCAGAGATTATCTCCCTTACCGTCACCAGCTACACGTCCTTCTGTTTGTGGTCCAGAAGTAGAGGATCCCCAGACAAAATCCTTTGGAAATCTTAGCATACATTTACCTCTTTATCTACTCATTTTTCCTATTATACAGAAAAAACAAGGTAAAAACTAGTTACATTTTTTCCTTGTTTTTCTTCTGATTATAGTTTTTATTTCTTGCTAAGGATTTCAAGCGTTTCAAGCACGTTATCTGCATGAACTTCGATGGTATCACCAGTCGCTTTAATCTTCACTTCTACGATGCCATCGGCTGCTTTTTTACCAACAGTGATACGGATTGGCAATCCAATCAAGTCGCTATCACTGAATTTCACTCCAACACGTTCGTTACGGTCATCCGTCAAGACTTCGTAACCAGCTCCCATCAAGCTTGCCTCAAGCTTTTCTGTCAAAGTCTGGGCTTCTTCATCCTTAACATTGACAGTGATCAAGTGCACATCAAATGGTGCCAATTCTTTAGGGAAGTTGATTCCCCAAGCGTAACGGTATTCACCTTTTGGCGTTTTGTTAACAAAGAGGCGAGCGTGTTGCTCCATCACTGCTGAAAGGAGACGACTGACACCGATACCGTAACATCCCATGATAATTGGCACAGCACGGCCATTTTCATCCAAAACATCTGCTCCCATGCTTGCTGAATAGCGAGTGCCGAGTTTGAAGATGTGACCAATTTCGATACCACGCGCAAAGTTAAGGACTCCTTGCCCGTCTGGGGAAATTTCACCCTCACGAACTTCACGTATATCCACATATTCTGCAGTAAAATCACGACCTGGGTTCACACCAGTCAAGTGGTAGCCATCTTCGTTAGCACCGACAACTGCATTGTGAACATCTTGCACCTTACGGTCTGCAATGATTTTAACATTCTCTGGCAAACCAACCGGGCCAAGTGAACCAAATCCTGCTTGAACAAGATTCGCCACTTCTTCTTCACTAGCAACGTCAAAGAAATCTGCTCCCAAGTGGTTTTTCAACTTGACTTCGTTGAGTTGGTCATTTCCAACTAGAAGGGCCGCAACAAGCTCACCATCTGCCATGTAGAAGAGGGTTTTAATTGTTTGTTCTTCTGGAACGTTGAGGAAGGCGGCAACTTCATCGATTGATTTAACATCTGGTGTTGCAACACGAGTCACTTCTTCTTCAGCGACAACACGGTTGCTTGGTTTGTACTCGTTTGTTGCCATTTCCAAGTTAGCCGCATAGCTAGACTCACTTGAGTAAGCAATGGTATCTTCACCAGAGACCATCCATTTGAGCAATTCTGCCTTGATTTCTTCTTGCACTTCTGCAGGAATTTCGTCAAATGAGGCAACTGACTTGTCCAAGACAACCCAGCGGTCAAGGTCTGTACGAGCAGGTGTAATGGCCATAAATTCTTGGCTATCCTTACCACCCATAGCTCCACCGTCACCAATAATAGCCTTGAAGTCTAAACCACTACGAGTGAAAATACGCTCATAAGCAGCCTTATACTCATCGTAAACACTGTCCAAGCTATCATAGTTAGCGTGGAAGCTATAAGCATCCTTCATGATAAACTCACGTGTACGGAGAAGTCCATTACGTGGGCGTTTTTCATCACGATACTTAGGCTGGATTTGGTAAAGATTAAGTGGCAATTGCTTGTAAGACTTAACAGAATCACGGACAATAGCTGTAAAGGTTTCTTCGTGAGTTGGACCTAGGATAAAGTCTGATTTTTCACGGTTTTTTAGTTTGTAAAGGTCCTCACCATAAGTTTCGTAACGACCTGATTCGCGCCACAACTCTGCACTAAGAAGAGCAGGAGCCAACATCTCAACGGCACCAATCTTGTCGAATTCTTGGCGCATGATATTTTTGGCTTTTTCAATCACACGGTTGGCAAGTGGTAGATAAGAATAAACACCTGCTGAAACTTGGCGAACATAACCAGCTCGCAACATAAGAGCGTGGCTGATAACTTGGGCATCGCTTGGCATTTCGCGAAGCGTTGGGATAGGCATTTTACTTTGTTTCATAATATTCCTCGATTATCTAAAAAAGAGTCGCATGATGTCATTCCAGGTCACAGCAATCATCAAGACAACCATGATGACCACTCCGGCCAAGGTGACATAGGTTTCAATTTCTTGTTTCAATGGTTTGCGGCGGATAGCTTCTAGGATATTGAGCACAATCTTACCACCATCCAGAGCTGGAATCGGAATCAGATTAAAAATCCCAATATTGATAGAAATCACTGCCAAAAAGTACAAGACATTTTCAATTCCATTTTTAGCAGCATCACTACTTGCCTTAAAGATGGCAACAGGGCCACCTAGCTTGTTCAAATCCGGTTGGAAAATCAGATTTTTCAGATCTGATAGAATTCGGAGAGCTGAGTCAGCAGCAGTTGTAAAACCACCTACAAACATGGACAGAAAATCTGACTTAATCCCCGGTTGAACACCTAAAAGGTAACGACCTTGACTTTCTTCTGGGGTAACCGTTACTTGTTTGTCACTACCATTTTCAGAAATAGTCACAACCAAACTTGGGGCCGTCTTATCTTTGGTTTCTGATTCCACAGCCTGAATCAAACTTTCCCAGTTGCTCACCTCATGTGAGCCAATCTTGGTAATCTGTGCCGTTTCTGGCACTCCTACCTTGGCCAAGGCCCCTTGGGGCATGACATGGAACTGATTGGTAGCAACATCTCTAACACCACCCTGCATAAAGATTAAAATCCAGAAAACAACAACACCTAAGATAAAGTTGTTCATAGGTCCTGCAAAGTTGGTAATCAGTTTGCCCCAGATAGTCGCATTTTGATATTGAACATCTAAAGGTGCAATCCGAACCTCCGTTCCATCTGCTTCCACAACCGTTGCATCGTGATCCACTGCAAATCTTTTTTCTTCTTCCAGAACTAATCCTTTGATAAAGAGCTTGTCTTCAAAATCAAACTGGGTCACCTGCATAGGAAGAGCTGTTTGATCCAATTTTTTACCTGAGAGATTGATGCGTTTAACCTTACCATCATCAGTAAGGGTCAAACTGACAGGAGTTCCTGTCTTAATTTCAGTTGTATCATCACCCCAACCGGCCATGCGAACATAGCCACCCAGAGGCAAGATTCGAATGGTATAGGCCGTTCCATCCTTGCCAGTGTGAGCAAAGATCTTGGGTCCCATACCAATGGCAAATTCACGCACTAGAATCCCTGATTTCTTGGCAAAGTAGAAGTGTCCAAACTCGTGCACCACCACAATAATCCCGAAAACCAGAATAAAGGTTAAAATTCCGAGCATAGTATTTCCTCCGTCTTTTGATTAAAAGAGTCCAAATAAGTGCATGATTGGAAATACAAGCAACATACTATCAAAACGATCCAAAACACCACCATGTCCAGGGATAAATTTCCCAGAATCCTTGACACCAAAATGACGTTTGATCGAACTTTCTAGTAAATCACCAAATTGTCCAGCAATGCTAAAGAAAATAGCAAAGACCGACATCTTGTAAATTCCATACGGAAGAGCAACTGTTCTGTCAAACATCATAAAGATGATGGTTACTAAAATAGCGCCTAAAATACCACCCAAGGCACCCTCAAAGGTTTTATTTGGAGAAACCGTTGGAGCCAGTTTCCGTTTCCCAAAGTTCATCCCAGCAAGATAGGCACCACTGTCGGTAGCCCAGACGATGCACAAGGCCAATAGAGCCTTATCTAAACCTGCAACGCGAGCATCTAGTAAAGCATTAAATCCAAAGCCTACATAGAAACTCATAGCAAGAGGGAAAACAGCATCCTCAATCGTATAAGACTTGCTAAAAACGGTCGTTCCTAACATGATTGAAATCAAAACACTATAAGCAACCACATTCCCATCAACTGGTAAAAAAGTCAGGTAATTCTCTAAGGGAATGGTCAAGGCAAAGGTTGCAAAGAGGGTCAAAAGGCCCTCCATCGTCATGGTCTCTAGACCTCTCATCTTCAAAAGTTCATGCATTGCTAGCATGGCTATAATTCCAATTGCAATCTGAAACAAGAGTCCCCCAATCATTAAAATTGGTAGGAAAATAGCCAGGGCAATCCCTGCAAACAACGTTCTTTTCTGTAAATCCTGTGTCATATTTCCTCCTAAACTCCTCCAAATCGGCGATGACGACGATTGTAAGCAAGAATGGCTTCCTGCAAGGCTACCTCGTCAAAATCAGGCCACAAGGTGTCCGTAAAATAGAGCTCACTATAGGCTCCCTGCCATGGAAGAAAGTTGCTCAGACGCAATTCTCCACTAGTACGGATAATCAAGTCTGGATCTCGTAACTCCTTAGGCAAATGCTGGGTGAAGAGATAGTTACCAATCAATTCCTCTGTGATGTCACCTGGGTTGATTTTGGCATCTAAAACATCCTGGGAAATCAATTTAAGAGCTTGTGTAATCTCAGCACGTCCACCATAGTTGAGGGCAAAATTAAGAATCAAACCGGTGTTGTTCTTAGTCAATTCCTCAGCCTTGATCAGAGCTTCAAAGGTTTGCTTAGGTAGGCGGTCTGTCTCCCCAATCATTTGAATCTTAACATTATTCGCATGCAATTCCGGGACATAATTATCATAAAACTCTACTGGCAAGTTCATGATAAACTTGACTTCCTGATCTGGACGGGTCCAATTTTCCGTAGAAAAAGCATAGACCGTAATAACCTTAACCCCCAGTTTGTTGGCTGCCTTAGTCACAGTTTGCAATGCTTCCATGCCCGCCTTATGTCCAAAAACCCTTGGTTGCATACGTTTTTTAGCCCAACGGCCATTTCCATCCATGATGATGCCGATATGAGCAGGAACCTGTGTCGGAACCTCTACTTCCACAGCCTTATCTTTCTTAAAAAATCCAAACATGATCTTATTCCTATTCAAAAATCTATCGTTTCATTATACCATATTTCCCTATTTTCTTCTATCACTAAGCTATTTATACTCTTCGAAAATCAAATCCAAACCACGTCAGCTCTATCTGCAACCTCAAAACAGTGTTTTGAGCAACCTGCGGCTAGCTTCCTAGTTTGCACTTTGATTTTCATTGAGTATTATTCTCAGGCACAAAGCCCATTTCCAAAAAAATAAGCCACCTGATTGGGCGACTTTATTTTTTATAGGGAGATTATTATGAAAAAGTTTTAGGAGTTTAAGTTAAGGTCTTCTTAACTTATGGACTTAGTATACACTTCCTAGCTTAAAGTTTCCTTAAGGATTTTTAAAAATCAAATTTTTCCACTTCTCCTGCCAATTTTTCTTGGATATACGTGTTCGATAAAGTTCCATTCGGTCTTCATTCTCTAAAAAATGAGGAGTTGGATGAACTTGAAAATTCAAAATATCCTCCAAACCATAAGATGCATAGAGTTCAAAGTCGGATTCTTCATTCAAGCGTAGTCCAACAGCCGTACATCGTTCTGGATACTTACTCATGGCATCACGGGAACTCGTATAGGGAGCAGTATGAGGGCTGTGCTGGTGCATATAGACTTGATTTTTCAATTCCCACTGGTACTGAGGAAAGTCCTCTCTCAGCTTTTTCTCTAGGAACAAGGTTTCCTCATAAGAAATATCTGGATCAAAGAAAATCACATCTACATCTGTTTCACAGTCAAAAGGCGATTTGTCTGACAAGAGATTCCAGATAAAATTTCTGACAGAACCTGCTGCCAACCACGAGTCTTTCAGACCAAGATTTCGGATGATCGTCAAAATAGCCATCATATCCGGATTTTCTCTAAAAGCCTCTAGAATTTCTTGCTTATTTTTCACTGTATTCATAACCTAAATGCTCATATGCCTTAGCAGTCGCCACCCGTCCAGACCGCGTCCGCATGATAAAGCCTTTTTGGATGAGGTAGGGTTCGTACATGTCCTCCACCGTCTCACGCTCTTCAGCGATATTGACAGAAAGAGTTCCTAATCCGACAGGACCACCACCGTACATCTCAATCATGGTACGAAGGATTTTTTGATCCACATAGTCCAGACCTTCATGGTCAACATCCAGCATGGTCAAGGCCTTATCGGTAATAAGATCATCGATAACCCCATTCCCCATAATCTGAGCAAAATCGCGCACGCGCTTAAGGAGACGATTGGCAATACGGGGAGTTCCACGACTACGTAGAGCCAACTCAGACGCTGCCTCATGAGTGATTTCCATCTCAAAAATATCTGCCGTCCGCTCGACAATTTCCGTCAAGTCAGCATGGGCATAATACTCCATATGACCTGTAATCCCAAAACGTGCCCGTAAAGGATTGGAAAGCATGCCAGCCCGAGTCGTCGCACCAATCAAGGTAAAAGGTGGCAACTCCAAATGAACACTGCGACTGCCTTCACCAGCCCCAATCATGATATCAATGTAGAAGTCCTCCATAGCACTATAAAGCACCTCTTCCACTGACATAGGCAAGCGATGAATCTCATCAATAAAAAGGACATCCCCCGGTTCTAAGTCATTCAAAATCGCTACCAAATCACCAGCTTTTTCAATGACTGGACCAGAAGTCTGCTTAAGATTTACGCCCAGTTCATTGGCAATAACAAAAGCCATGGTCGTTTTCCCCAGACCTGGAGGTCCAAATAAGAGGACATGATCCAGCGCCTCATCCCGCATTTTTGCTGCTTCGATAAATATTTGCAGCTGATCCTTGACCTTGTCCTGACCGATATATTCACGTAAATATTGGGGACGGAGAGTACGTTCTACCAACTCCTCATCACCCATGATTTCATTATCTAAAATTCTACTCATGTTCCTATTATAGCAAAAATCCAGCCTACAAACAAAAAAGCCACCTGACTGGGTGCCTATCGAGTTTAGCCCTTATGTGGTATAATATTCTACGGCACTGCTACACCGCCTACGAAAGGAGGTGAGATAGCCCATGATGGAATTAGTACTCAAAACTATCATCGGACCAATTGTGGTCGGTGTCGTTCTTCGCTTAGTCGATAAATGGCTAAACAAGGACAAATAGTGTCAAAAAAGACCCCAAGCTTATTTGGTCGTGAGCTTGGGGCCTTTTCTAGCCTATGATATAGAACTAGTACTCAATTCCTTTTTATTATCCCACAGTTCACAGATTTTGTCAAAAGTTTACATTCTCTTTAAGCGCCGTACAACAATATGATGCATCACTCCTTGACAACCAAGAGCATTATTACAACAGTTCTAACCCTTCAATTCACAGACACTTGCAATCAAATTGAGGTTGAAGCAACTAAAGCGACAACAGACTTATTTCTTAGTCATATTCGCTAAAAAAGTCCCCTCCAATTCCCCGACCAAAATCCGAAAAATACCTGAAAATATCGAAAAATGATGTTTAGAACACTCCCAAAAAGCCTAGAACAAAGCCAAAAAACTCCACCTGATTGGGTGGAGTTAAGGGAGATTATTATGAAAAAGAAAAGTTTAGGATTTTATTAAATAAAGTTAGGAGGTCTTTATTTAATAACTATATGATACAAGACGAAGCTTAAAACTATCTTAACTTTTCTCAAATTTTACTATTTTGCAAAAGATTTCTATCACCATCACCTCACCACGAAAAAAAGCCACCTGATTGGGTGACTTCATTAGGAGATTATGATGAAAAAAAATTTTAGGATTTCATTAAATAAAGTTAGGAGGTCTTTATTTAATGACTATATCATACTAGACCATCCTTAAACTTTGCTTAAGAACAAACAAGTTTTATTATTTTTCTCTGTTTACCCAAATCATTCCTGTACAATCATAGGTGGATAAAGTTTCAAACCCCATAGAACGATAAAATCCCACGTTTTTTTCTGTCTCTTCTGTCGCCAGCTGGACTTGATAAGCCTCTTTAAAATCCTCTAAAGCATCTTTCATCAAGGAGCTACCAATTCCTTGGCGCTGATAGCTAGGCAAAACAATCAAATCCTGTACAAAAACTGACGAAAAACCATCTCCAACCAAACGAATCAAGCCCACAACAGCATCGCCATCAAGTGCCACATAAATCGCTAATGAATGAGATGAGGTCTGCTCCAGCATCTCTGGTTGATGGGTATAATTTGTCCAACCGACAGCCTGATAGAGATGCAAAACATCCTCTAGCTTGACAATTTCTTGCTTTTTAATAGTAATCATCTCAACACCTCTTAAAGCTCTCTCAAACTCTTGTGCTGTCGTCCATTTTTATCAAAGTTTTCAGGACACAACCATGTTTCCAAACGAGATTTGACTTGTGCCCAGTCCTTATCAATCATAGACAACCAATCCGTATCCCTCGTACGCCCCTTATAAATGACTGCCTGACGGAAGGTTCCTTCATAGACAAATCCCAAACGCTCCGCAGCTCGTCTGGATGGCAGGTTAAAAGCATCGCATTTCCACTCATAGCGACGATAGTTGAGTTCTTCAAAGACATAGCGAGCTAGGAGATATTGGGCTTCTGTTCCTATCCGTGTCCCCCTGAGCTCTGGAGAAAAAGTGACAGCTCCCACTTCTATTACTCGGTTATTCTGGTCAATGCGCATGAGAGAAAAAGTTCCCAAAGCCTTACCAGTTGCCTTGTCTATGATTGCATAGTAAAAACGATCCTTACGAGCCAACATCTGATTTAAAAGGGTAACCAGCTCCTCCATATCTGCCACTGGCTCCTGAAAAAGGTATGTCCACATCTCCCGAGGAGTATTCGGGCCATAAACAGCTAATAAATTCTCCGCATGCTTTTCTACTGAAAGGGCCTCTATCCTAGCATAACGCCCTTCTAAGAAATCAATAGAAGGCAGTGCACCGGGTGTATAACCTTCCATTGCCTCACCAATCATCTGACCATATTCGTTTACTGGCATCTTTCTTCTCCTTGTTTTGCTTTCCAAACTTTATAGTTGCACATAGTATATCATACTTTCATAACAAGATTCAAAAAATCCTCCAGATTCTACTCTGAAGGATTCATTTCTTATTTCACAACGATATTAACGAGTTTATTAGGTACCGCAATCACTTTCACGATGTCCTTACCATCAATTTCTGCTTTGACTTTTTCATCAGCGAGAGCAATTTCTTGCAATTCTTCGCGTGATAGGTCTTTAGCAACCATGAGTTTGGCACGAACTTTTCCTTTGATTTGGACAACGATTTCGATTTCGTCTTCAACCAATTTACTTTCGTCCCATGTTGGCCAAGCCACGTAAGAGATGGATTCACCTGTTGCTGCAACAGTTTGCCAGAGCTCTTCTGCCAAGTGAGGTGCAAATGGGGCAATCAATTGGATAAAGCCTTTAGCGTAGTCCACATAGAGCTTGTCTTCCTTGTTAGCAGCGTTGACAAAGACCATAAGTTGGGCAATGGCTGTGTTGAATTTCAATGATTCGATTTGCTCTGTGACAGCTTTAACGGTTTCGTTGTAAACCTTGTCGAGAGAGCCATTGTTTTCTGCAAGGATTTCCTTGCTTGTAATCAAACGGTAAACACGGTCAAGGAACTTACGGCTTCCTTCCAGGCCTTCTTCTGACCAAGCAATCGAAGCATCAAGTGGTCCCATAAACATTTCATAAACACGAAGGGTATCGGCACCGTATTGTTCTACCACATCGTCTGGGTTAACAACGTTCTTGAGGGACTTAGACATCTTGGCTGGCGCTTGTTCCAATTCTTCTCCTGTTTCTACATGGAAGAAGGAGCCATCACGTTTTTCAACCTTGTCAGTTGCCACAAGAGCACCACGATGGTCACGGTAGCTTGTTCCCAAAATCATCCCTTGGTTAAAGAGTTTTTGGAATGGTTCCTTAGTCGGAACAACACCAAGGTCATAGAGGAATTTGTGCCAGAAACGAGCGTAAAGCAAGTGAAGTACAGCATGCTCTGCTCCACCCACGTAGATATCTACTGGCAACCATTGTTTTAGGAGATCCTCGTCAGCTAATTCCTCAGTATTGTGTGGATCAATATAGCGGAGGTAATACCAGCTTGAACCTGCCCATTGTGGCATGGTATTAGTTTCACGACGTCCTTTAACACCATCTTCACGAGTCACTTCAAGCCAATCTGTCAAGTTAGCTAGTGGACTTTCCCCTGTACCTGAAGGACGGATGTCCTTGGTTACTGGCAAGACAAGTGGCAATTCACTTTCAGGGACAGCTGTTGAAGTTCCATCTTCCCAATGAATAATAGGAATTGGCTCACCCCAGTATCGTTGACGGCTAAAGAGCCAGTCACGGAGACGGTAGGTAACCTTCTCTTGTCCACAGCCTTTTTCTTCCAACCAAGTTACAATCTTGGCAATAGCGTCTTCTTTGTTCAGTCCATCTAGGAAGTCTGAATTGACATGAAGACCATCCTCTGTGTAGGCAGCTTCTGCTACATTTCCACCTTCAAGCACTTCTACAATTGGAAGGTCAAATTGTTTGGCAAATTCCCAGTCACGTTGGTCATGGGCTGGCACAGCCATAACGGCACCTGTTCCGTAACTAGCAAGAACATAATCGGCAATCCAGATTGGAATCTCTTTGCCATTGACAGGGTTGATGGCATAAGCACCAGTCCAAACACCAGTTTTTTCTTTGGCAAGGTCAGTACGAGCCAAGTCTGATTTAAGGCTGGCTTGATGTTTGTAGTCTGCTACTGCCTCTGCTTGCTCTGAACTTGTTATTGAATCAACCAAGTCATGCTCAGGAGCCAAGACAGTGAAAGTCGCCCCGAAAAGGGTGTCCGGACGAGTAGTAAATACTGTGAATTCCTTATCTGTTCCCTTAACTTTAAAGGTTACATTAGCACCAGTTGATTTACCAATCCAGTTACGTTGCATATCCTTGATAGACTCTGGCCAGTCAAGTTCATCCAAATCATTAAGCAGACGCTCCGCGTATGCCGTGATTTTGAGCATCCATTGGCGCATTGGTTTGCGGACAACTGGATAGCCTCCACGCTCAGATGTTCCGTCAGGAAGGACTTCTTCGTTGGCGATGGCTGTTCCCAATTCCTCAACCCAGTTTACTGGCACTTCAGCTTCATAGGCCAATCCTTTTTCGTAAAGCTTAGTGAAAATCCATTGAGTCCATTTGTAGTAGTTTGGATCTGTTGTATTGACTTCACGATCCCAGTCATAAGAAAATCCAAGCGCATTGATTTGGCGTTTGAAGTTGGCAATATTTTCCGCCGTAAATTCTGCTGGGTCATTCCCCGTATCCATAGCGTATTGCTCGGCAGGCAATCCAAAGGCATCCCAACCCATTGGGTGAAGGACATTGTAGCCTTGCGCACGTTTATAACGGCTGAGGATATCGGTTGCTGTATAACCTTCTGGGTGACCTACGTGTAGACCCGCTCCAGACGGATAAGGGAACATGTCAAGCGCATAAAACTTAGGTTTTGATGCATCTGTTCCTGTCTTAAATGTATGATGTTCCGCCCAGTATCCCTGCCACTTAGGCTCAATTTCTTTATGATTGTAAAAACTCATGGTCTCTCTCCAATTTTGTGATGTTACTATTATACCATTTTTAAGGGAATTTGAAAGATGAGAAATGTTCTTTTAGGCTTGTATGACAAGAAAGACTGAATCGCAAATCCAGCTTATGTAACAGTATAAAAAATTAGCCCCTACTTGGAGCTAACTTCTATCAATTATTTTTCTCTAGCATCTTCTCACGTCCTAGTTCTCGGTAACTACGGTCGCCGACAACTTCTACGCTAAACTGGCCGTCCTCATATTCAAGGATCGTCACGCTACCATTATCTAGACCATGCGGATGCATGCCATTGATCAGGTAAACAATCGTTCCAATAGTCATTCCGTGACTCACAACCAAAGCATTGGCACCACCTTGTTCTTCCATTTCTTTGGCAATAAACTCAAAGCCATCTCTGATACGAGTACTCAGTTTTTCCCAACCTTCAGCCCAACCAGCAGTGTCAACCTCTACCAGGCCTTCTGCCAACTCTGCATAGGATAATTGATGAACATGATCTACCTTAAAGACACGAGGGATGACACCCATAAACAGGTCCCCATCATAGGCTCCATCAAAACTACCAAAACACCACTCACGGATGCGCTTGTCCATGCGATAAGGGATTTTTCCTTGCAATCTAAGTTCTTCAAGTATAATTCCCATGGTCTGAATCGTACGACCTGAGTCACTTGAATAAGCACGTTCAAACTGTATGCCTGACTCTCTCAATCCAATACCTAGCTCGTGGATTCCTAATTCACCTTCAGCTGTTAAGGGAGTATCGCTCCAACCTTGCGCGCGACCAATTGTGTTAAACATGGTCTTACCATGACGTACCAAATACAATCGTACTTTTACCATTTTCCGTCCTCCGTTTGCTTCTATTATATCATGGATGATAAAACAAAAGCCACCCATACAGGCGACTTTTGCAGGAGATATTATGAAAAAGTTTAGGAGTTCATTAAATAAAGATATTAGATGAAAATCAAATTCAAACTAAATCAGTGTTATCTGTTTCAAATAATATTAGGAGGTCTTTATTTAATGGTTATAGTATACACGCCTAACCTTAAATAGAACTTAAAATTTCTCCTATTTTCTTAATTTTTAAAACTATGAATTGGTGCTGGGATTTGTCCTCCACGAGAGATGAAATCAACAGACGAAGCCCCATTGACCTTCATAACTGGAGCTGTACCAAGAAGACCACCAAACTCAATCATATCGCCTTCTTTTCCTTTTGGAATGATACGAACAGCTGTTGTTTTCATGTTAATGACACCAATTGCAGCCTCATCTGCAATCATCGCAGCAATGGTTTCAGCAGGTGTATCTTCTGGGATGGCAATCATATCCAAACCAACAGAACAGATAGCCGTCATGGCTTCTAGTTTTTCCAAATTAAGAGAACCATTTTGCACTGCAGCAATCATTCCCTCATCCTCAGAAACTGGGATAAAGGCACCAGACAAACCACCGACTTGGTTGCAGGCCATAACTCCACCCTTCTTAACTTGGTCGTTCAAGAGAGCTAAAGCAGCCGTCGTTCCATGCGTACCAACTGTTTCTAGCCCCATTTCCTCAAGGACACGTGCTACAGAATCTCCAACCGCAGGAGTTGGCGCCAAACTCAAGTCCACAATACCAAACTCCACACCCAGTCTCTCACTGGCCATCTGACCAACCAATTGACCAATACGAGTGATCTTGAAGGCAGTCTTCTTGACCGTTTCGGCTACTACGTCAAAGCTCTCTCCACGAACTTTTTCTAAAGCACGTTTCACCACACCAGGACCAGAAACCCCGACATTGATGATAACATCTGCTTCCCCAACACCATGGAAAGCACCCGCCATAAACGGATTGTCCTCAACCGCGTTAGCAAAGACAACCAACTTTGCTGCCCCCATATCAGATAGATTAGCAGTTTCCTTGATAATTCGACCCATATCTGCCACAGCCGTCATATTAATACCAGACTTGGTTGACCCAATATTAACTGACGAGCAGACCTTATCCGTTTCAGCCAAAGCTCGAGGAATAGAATTGATGAGAATCTCATCTCCCTTTTGATACCCTTTTTGTACCAAGGCAGAGAAACCACCAATAAAGTCCACACCAATTTCTTTCGCAGCCTTATCAAGCGCTTTTGCCAAAACTACATAGTCTGTTGCATCTGTCGCTGCCCCAATCAAAGAAATAGGAGTCACCGATACACGCTTATTAACAATTGGAATTCCCAACTCAGCTGCAATCTCATCGCCAACAGACACTAAATTAGCTGCCTTAATCGTAATCTTTTGATAAATTTTCTCCGCAGCCCGATTGATATCTGGATCGATACAGTCCAAAAGGGAAATCCCCATGGTGATAGTTCTGATATCGAAGTTTTGCTCCTCAATCATGGCGATGGTTTCAGTAACTTGTCTAATATCCATGTGCGCCTCCTAGATATTATACATAGCTTCGAAAATGGCTGCACTCTGAATATTAATTTTTACATTCAAAGTTTGCCCAAAAGCTTCAAATTCATTACGAAGATAGGTAAAATCTTGCTTTTCATCGCTAGAGACGACAGCCATCATCGTAAAATATTCATCCAAAACAGTTTGAGAGATATCATCGATATTCAAACCCAATTCTGCAATTTTACCAGAAACACCCGCAACAATTCCAGATTTATCTTTACCAACAACAGTTATAATCGCTTTCATAAGCAAACTCCAATTCTTCTTTTAATAGGAAACCTGAACATTAGACAGGATTCTTTTCAAATAGTATAGCATAATTCTAACTAAAATACTCAAAAACGCCTGCTTACGAAGTTGTTCTTAAGAAAAAAACAATTTCGTAAACAAGCGTCTACTATTTCAACTTATGATGAGTGTTCCCGCTAGGACCGAAATCCTAGCGGTAGACCAGAGCTAGACTAAGAGTACAAGACTCCATCATCATAACACTCAACAAAATTGATGATTTTATACTAATTCGATGATCGCCATTGGCGCTGCATCACCACGACGTGGTTCAGTTTTAAGGATACGAGTGTATCCACCGTTACGTTCAGCATAACGAGGTGCGATTTCTGAGAACAATTTTTGAAGTGCTGTAGTAGAAGTGTACTTATCAGTTGCTTCATCATAGTTTTCAGATGCGATTTCATTACGTACGAAAGCAGCTGCTTGACGACGTGCATGCAAATCACCACGTTTACCTAGAGTAATCATTTTTTCAACAGTTTTACGGATTTCTTTAGCACGAGCTTCAGTTGTCACGATTGATTCGTTGATCAAAAGGTCAGTTGTCAAATCGCGAAGCATTGCTTTACGTTGTGAGCTAGTGCGTCCTAGTTTACGGTAAGCCATTTATTCCTCCTTTATTTATCTTTTAATCCAAGACCCAAATCAATGAGTTTGAGTTTCACTTCTTCCAAACTCTTGCGTCCAAGATTTCGTACTTTCATCATCTCTGCTTCAGATTTTTCTGTCAAATCATGCACAGTATTGATACCGGCACGTTTCAAACAGTTGTATGAACGCACAGACAAGTCCAGTTCCTCAATCGTACGATCCAAAATACGGTCGTCAGATTCAGTATCAGCTTCTTTCATCACTTCAGTTGACTTAGCAATCTCAGTAAGATTTGTAAACAAATCAAGATGTTCTGTCAAAATACGTGCTGAAAGCCCTAAAGCATCTTCTGGAATAATTGTTCCATTTGTCAAGATTTCAAGGGTTAATTTGTCAAATCCATCATTGCTACCTACACGAGCAGGTTCCACTTGATAGTTGACTTTTGTAACTGGTGTATAAATAGAATCTACAGCAAGTGTTCCAACTGGTGCATTATCTTTTTTATTTTCATCAGCAGGTACATATCCACGACCACTGTTAACAGTCATAGTCGCTTTTAGCGAAGAACCTTCACCGATTGTAAAGAGATAATGATCTGGATTTACAATTTCAATATCGCTATCTGTCAAAATGTCACCAGCTGTTACTTCAGCAGGACCTTCAACATCCAGTTCGATGATTTTTTCGTCTTCAACGTACGATTTCACTGCAATTCCTTTAATGTTCAGAATGATTTGCATCACGTCTTCACGAACACCTGGAACTGTGTCAAACTCATGTAACACACCATCAATATTGATAGATGTCACAGCTGCTCCTGGTAGAGAAGCTAGAAGTACACGACGAAGAGAGTTACCAAGAGTTGTACCGTAGCCACGTTCAAGTGGTTCGATTACAAACTTGCCATAATCTTTATTTTCATCAATTTTTGTTATATTTGGTTTTTCAAACTCGATCATTTAGTTACTCCCTCTTAAACGAAAAGCAGTGTAATGCGATGATTATACACGGCGACGTTTTGGAGGACGAGCACCATTGTGTGGCACTGGAGTCACATCACGAATTGCTGTTACTTCAAGACCAGCGGCAGCAAGCGCACGAATAGCTGACTCACGACCAGAACCTGGACCTTTTACAGTAACTTCAACTGATTTAAGACCGTGTTCTTGTGCAGATTTAGCAGCAGCTTCAGAAGCCATTTGAGCAGCGAATGGTGTAGATTTACGAGAACCTTTGAAACCAAGAGCACCAGCTGATGACCAAGCAATTGCATTACCATGCACATCAGTAATCATAACAATAGTGTTATTAAATGTAGCGTGAATATGAGCAATACCAGATTCGATATTCTTTTTCACACGACGTTTACGTGTTGGTTTAGCCAAGACTTTTACCTCCTATATTATTTTTTCTTACCAGCAATCGCAACAGCTTTACCTTTACGAGTGCGAGCGTTGTTTTTAGTGTTTTGTCCACGGACAGGAAGTCCACGACGGTGACGGATACCACGGTATGAACCGATTTCCATCAAACGTTTGATGTTCAAGTTTACTTCACGACGAAGGTCACCTTCAACTTTGATTGCATCCACTTCACGACGGATAGCATCTTCTTGATCTGATGTAAGATCACGTACACGAACATCTTCTGAGATTCCAGCAGCAGCCAAAATTTTCTTAGATGTTGCAAGTCCGATACCATAAACATAAGTCAATGAGATCACTACGCGTTTGTCATTTGGAATGTCAACTCCAGCAATACGAGCCATGTTTTCTCCTTTCTATCTTATCCTTGACGTTGTTTGTGTTTTGGATTTGCTGGGCAAATTACCATAACACGACCATTACGACGAATAACTTTACAGTATTCGCAAATTGGTTTGACCGATGGTCTTACTTTCATTTCTTATCCCTCCAAGTTTTTCGATTATTTAAAGCGGTAAGTGATACGTCCACGTGTCAAGTCATATGGACTCATTTCGACAGTAACACGATCTCCCGCTAAAATACGAATATAGTTTTTACGAATTTTACCAGAAACTGTTGCTAAAATCTGATGTCCATTTTCAAGTTCAACCGTAAACATTGCATTCGGCATTGTATCAACTACTTTGCCTTCAACTTCAATCACATCGTCTTTTGCCACGCAAAAGCACCTCCATAAATTTCGATTCGATGCCTCTAGACACAGAGACAACAATTATAAGTCAGACTATCTCAGTATAACATTTGTAGCGGATTTTTGCAAGTGTGAAAAACGCTTTATTTCAAATTTGTCAATACTTTTTCGATATCTGAGAAGACATCATTGATATCTTGATTACCTTCGATGTCATGAACCAAACCTTTGGCACGGTAATGAGCAATGATTGGTTCTCCTTGAGCAATATTTACATCCAAACGACGTTTTACTGTCTCAGGCTTATCATCTTCACGTTGGTAGTAATCTTCTTCTTTATAGTCAACTGGTGGGTTAAAGACCTTGTGGAAAGTTTCTCCAGTTACGCGGTGGATGATACGGCCACTCAAACGTTCCAAGAGGCTGTCAGGGTTCACTTCAATGTTGATGACGCCTTCTAGTTCAATGCCAAGTTCAGCCAATGTTTTGTCCAAGGCATGAGCTTGTTCGATTGTACGTGGGTAACCATCCAATAAAAATCCTGTTTCTTTAATATCATCTTGTGAAAGACGTTCTTTTACGATTCCATTTGTAACTTCGTCAGGAACCAATTCACCCTTGTCAATGTATGACTTAGCAAGAACACCCATTTCAGTTTGATTTGCCATTGCAGCACGGAACATATCACCTGTTGAGATATGCGCAACATGGAATTGTTCTACAATTTTTGCTGCTTGAGTTCCCTTACCTGCACCAGGTAAGCCCATAATCAAAAGATTCATGATTTGATCTCCTTATTTTATTTTTAAATAGAAGCAAAAAATCTTTTCACCCCTATTTAAAAACAAAATAGAAGAGGGGAGACCAAACTCTAACTAATGTTAGAGTTAAACCTCCACTCCCTCAGCATTTACAGATTCAGTAAATACTTTTATTCTGTTCTGTCCATGAAACCAACATACTTACGTTTCAATAGGTAACCTTCCAATTGTTTGATTCCTTCAATACCTGTAGAGATAATGATCAAAAGACTGGTTCCTCCAAAAGCAACTGCTTCTGAAAGTCCGAAAACATCTTTTGCTACGATCGGTAAAATAGAAATCACACCAAGGAAGAGAGAACCAACAGTTGCAAGACGACGAAGAAGTTTAGACATATATTCTTCTGTACCTTTACCAGGACGAACTCCGTGGATATAGGCGCCGCTCTTTTGTAGGTTTTCTGCCGCTTTTTCAGGATTAATCTGTACAAACGTATAGAAGAATGTAAAGAGAATAATCAGCAAAGCATACATGGCAATACCAGTTGGTGAAGTTGTTGCAAGCATTTCTTGTGCTGTTCTTACCCAAGCCCAATCATGACCTGTAGCGCTCAAAAACTGAAGAATAGCTGCAGGCGCTGCAGTAATCGAACTTGCGAAGATAACAGGGATAACTCCAGCAGGGTTTACCTTCAAAGGAAGGTAAGAGCTAGATGGAGCACCTTGTGCAATCTTAGTATATTGGATTGGAATTTTGTATTCTGCTTGTTGAACATAAGTTGTAAAGTAAATGATCAACAATACAGTAATAATCAAAATGATTACGAAAATGATAGATGAGTTGATACGGCTACTTGGAACGTTCACAAAGTAGTCCACGTAGATGCCCTGAATCATCTCTGGAATTGAGGCAACAATCCCAGCAAAGATAATCATAGAAACACCATTTCCGTATCCCTTATCTGTAATTTGCTCTCCCAACCAAGTAACAATCATGCTACCAGCTGTTAAGATGATACCAATCATGATAAAGACTTGTGGAGTAAGAGCTGTTTTCAACAATTGAGCTCCAGCCAAAGTATTAAAACCAGCTGTAATCCCGATAGATTGCACAAAGGCTAAAACAAGAGCAATATAACGAGTAGCTTGATTTAATTTTCTTCGACCTACTTCCCCTTGTTTACCCCACTCTACAAATTTGGGTAAAATATCCATTTGCAAGAGTTGGACAACGATAGAGGCCGTAATGTAGGGACTAACACCAAGAGCAAAGACTGAGAAGTTTTTCATGGCATTCCCTGACACCAAGCTCAACATGTTTAAGAAGGATAATCCACTTAAAGCATTCAAGCTATTGGCATTCACACCAGGAACTGTAATGCTAGTTCCGATACGAAAAACCAAAACGATAAAAATTGTAAATAAAATTTTTGATCGAACCTGCTTGACTTTAAGAGCTTCTCTTAATAATTTAAAAAACATAGGTCACCTCTCTTAGATGACTTCTACTGAACCACCTTTAGCAGTGATAGCTTCTTCAGCTGATTTAGAGAATTTAGCTGCTTTCACAGTCAATTTCTTAGTCAACTCACCGTTACCAAGAATTTTAATACCTGATTTTTCAGCTTTAACAATTCCTGCTTCGATAAGAACAACTGGAGTAACTTCAGCACCATCTTCAAAGACGTTCAATTGGTCAAGGTTCACAATTGCGTATTCTTTAGCGTTAATGTTAGTGAATCCACGTTTTGGAAGACGACGGAACAATGGAGTTTGTCCACCTTCAAAACCAAGGCGAACTCCGCCACCGCTACGAGCTTTTTGACCTTTTTGACCACGACCAGATGTTTTACCGTTACCTGATGAAGTACCACGACCAACGCGGTTACGTACTTTACGAGAACCTTCTGCAGGTTTCAATTCATGAAGTTTCATTTTTATTTTCTCCTCTTTTGTAAAATGCTAGCGCCGATAAGGGAGAAAAGGTTGTCTCCCCCATCAACTCGCCTATACGACGTCATCATAGATGACTATATCTAGTTTTAGGGGATGGTATACTGCACATCCCCTAAAAATTCATTAGTTTACTTCTTCAACTGTTACTAAGTGAGATACTGCAGTGATCATACCACGGATAGCAGCGTTGTCTTCTTTAATAACAGAGCTGTTCAATTTGCCAAGTCCAAGTGCTACAACAGTTTTACGTTGTGATGGAATGCGTCCGATTGGAGACTTAGTCAAAGTAATTTTAATTTGAGCCATTTTATCCCCTTTCTTATGCCAAATCAGAAACTGAAATACCACGAAGGGCAGCAACTTCTTCAGCGCGTTTCAATTGTTTCAAACCTTCAACAGTTGCACGAACAATGTTGATTGGAGTGTTAGAACCAAGTGATTTTGATGTAATATCTGCCACACCTGCCAATTCCACAACGGCACGAACTGCACCACCAGCGGCAACTCCAGAACCTTCTACAGCAGGTTTCAACAATACTTTAGCTCCACCGAATTCTGAAAGAACTTCGTGTGGAATTGTTGTTCCAACCATAGGAACTTCAATCAAGTTTTTCTTAGCATCATCTACTGCTTTACGGATTGCTTCTGGAACTTCTTGAGCTTTACCAGTACCAAATCCTACGCGACCATTGTGGTCACCAACAACAACAAGAGCTGCGAAACGAAGACGACGTCCACCTTTAACAACTTTTGTAACACGGTTGACAGCAACTACGCGTTCTTCTAATTCAACTGCATTGTCTTTAAATGCCATTTTCTAGTGTCCTCCTATTAGAATTTCAATCCGTTTTCACGAGCTGCATCAGCCAAAGCTTTCACACGTCCGTGATATAGATATCCACCGCGGTCGAACACCACTTCTGAAATACCTTTAGCGTTTGCACGTTCTGCAACGAGTTTACCGACAGCAACGGCTTGTTCAGTTTTAGTTCCTTTTGAAACTTCTTTATCAAGAGTTGAAGCACTTGCGAGCGTTACACCCGCTACGTCATCAATCACTTGAGCGTAGATGCCTGTATTAGAACGGAATACGTTCAAACGTGGGCGATCAGCAGTTCCAGAGAGTTTTCCGCGAACGCGACGGTGGCGTTTTTGGCGGAGTTTGTTTTTATCTGGTTTTGAAATCACAGTTTTCACCTCTTTAGTTTTAAATCGTGTGCTATGCACAAAGTTGGAAAATAGGTTGGTGGTTGAGAATCAACCACTCAACATTATTTACCTGTTTTACCTTCTTTACGGCGAACGAATTCACCAACGTAACGGATACCTTTACCTTTATATGGTTCTGGTGAACGAAGGCTACGTACGTAAGCAGCTGTTTGACCAACTACTTCTTTTGAAATCCCGCTAACAACGATTGTTGTTGGGTTTGGAAGTTCAAAAGTAATTCCTTCTGGAGCTTCAACTTCGTCTGGATGAGATTTACCAACAGCCAAAACAAGTTTAGATCCTTGAAGTTGTGCACGGTAACCAACCCCGCGCATTTCAAGTTCTTTCTTGAATCCTTCAGATACACCAACAACCATGTTGTTCAAAAGGGCACGAGTAGTTCCGTGGATAGTTTTCATTTCTTTTGAATCGTTTGGACGGTGAAGAGTTACTTCAGTACCTTCCACACGGATTTCAATATCTTTTGAGAACTCACGAGTAAGTTCTCCTTTAGGTCCTTTTACAGTTACAACGTTGTCATTGTTGGTGATTTCAACACCAGCAGGCAACACGATAACTTTATTACCAATACGTGACATGTTTATTTTCTCCTGTTAAATTGTCAGGCCATAACGGCCAGTTTTCACGGGGTTCAATCGATTTCTCGATTTAAAGGAACATTTAGGTTTCAATTTCAAAGTGAATCTAGGCATCGTCTCACAGGCATAACTTTGGGTTAGGCAAGAGACGATAACGAAGAGTCACAAAGAAATTGGGAGCTAAATATTACCAAACGTAAGCGATAACTTCCCCACCAACATTCTTTTGGCGTGCTTCTTTATCAGTAAGCAAACCTTCAGAAGTTGAAAGGATAGCAATTCCAAGTCCGTTAAGAACTTTTGGAAGGTCTTCACGTTTTTTGTAGACACGAAGTCCTGGTTTAGAAACACGTTTCAAGTTAGTGATAACTTTTTCACCGTTTGGTCCGTATTTAAGGAATACACGGATGATGCCTTGTTTGTCATCTTCGATGATTTCAACGTTTTTTACAAAACCTTCGCGTTTAAGGATTTCAGCAATCCCTTTTTTGATGTTTGATGCAGGTACTTCAAGTACTTCGTGTTTTGCTTGGTTAGCGTTACGAATACGAGTTAGGAAGTCTGCGATTGGGTCAGTCATAACCATTTTGTTTTTCTCCTCTTACTAGTAGTTTGCAAGTTGCACTTGCTAGTTAATGATTGAGCTAGGCTCAGATAGTATTGATACATTCAAATGAGAAAACTCTTATTTGAACACGAGCTACAACCTGGGCAAAAAAGATAAATTTGTTTTAGAGCATCGCTCCTACACCAAATTTCCTATTTTTGCTGTGGTTGTTACGCTCTTTGTATCATGATATTACCAAGATGCTTTTGTTACACCAGGGATTTGTCCTTTGTAAGCTAATTCACGGAAGCAAACACGGCAAAGTTTAAATTTGCGGTAAACTGAATGTGGACGACCACATTTTTCACAACGAGTATAAGCTTGAGTAGAGAACTTCGCTGGACGTTTGTTCTTAGCAATCATTGATTTTTTAGCCATTAGATTTACCTCCTATATTATTTTGCAAAAGGCATTCCAAGGCCTGTAAGCAATGCACGTGACTCTTCGTCAGTGTTAGCAGTTGTTACGATAACGATGTCAAGACCACGAGTTTTGTCAACGTCATCGAAGTTGATTTCTGGGAAGATCAATTGTTCTTTCACACCAAGTGTGTAGTTTCCGCGTCCATCAAATGATTTTGTTGGAACACCGTGGAAGTCACGTACACGTGGAAGTGAAACTGAAACCAATTTATCCAAGAATTCGTACATACGTTCACCACGAAGGGTAACTTTTGCACCGATCGCAACACCTTCACGAAGACGGAAGCCGGCGATTGATTTTTTAGCTTTAGTGATAAGTGGTTTTTGACCTGAGATAAGTGCCAATTCTTCAGCAGCTTTTTCAAGGCTTTTAGCGTTTGATACAGCTTCACCAACACCCATGTTCAAAACGATCTTATCTACTTTAGGCACAGCCATCACTGATGAGTAGTTGAATTGTTCTGTCAAAGCAGGAACTACTTCATTAAGATATTTTTCTTTTAAACGATTTGCCATTATACTTCTCCTTTCCTTCGTGATTAATCAAGCACTTCGCCTGATTTTTTGTTGTAGCGAACTTTTTTACCGTCTACAAATTTGTAACCAACACGACCAGCTACACCATTTTTGTCCAAAACTTGAACATTTGATACGTGGATAGCTGCTTCTTTCTCGATGATCCCACCTTGAGGAAGCTCGTTAGTTGGACGTTGGTGTTTCTTAACGATGTTAACACCTTCAACGATAACTTTGTTTACTTTTGGAAGGGCAGTAAGGACAACAGCTTCTGTTCCCTTATCTTTACCAGCGATTACGCGAACTTTGTCGCCTTTTTTTACAAACATTAGGTTTCTCCTTGATTTTTCTTACGCCCATAAGGGCACCCTGGAGGTAAATCCAGGGGACTAGTTTGTTTCTAAAAATTAAAGTACTTCTGGAGCAAGTGACACGATCTTCATGAAGCCACCTTCACGCAATTCACGTGCAACTGGGCCAAAGATACGTGTTCCGCGAGGAGTTTTGTCTTCACGGATGATAACTGCTGCGTTTTCGTCAAATTTGATGTATGAACCATCAGCACGACGAGCACCTGATTTAGTACGAACGATAACTGCTTTAACAACGTCACCTTTTTTAACCGCACCACCAGGAGTAGCTTGTTTTACAGATGCCACGATAACATCACCGATGTTTGCAAATTTACGTCCTGAACCACCAAGAACTTTGATAGTCAAGATTTCGCGAGCACCGCTGTTGTCTGCGACTTTCAAACGAGTTTCTGTTTGAATCATTTCAGTTTTCTCCTTTCAGGTTTGATTAGATGATGACCGCTTCTTCAACAACTTCTACAAGACGGAAACGTTTTGTAGCTGAAAGCGGGCGAGTTTCCATGATACGTACGATATCGCCTTCTTTGGCAACATTGTTTTCATCATGAGCTTTGTATTTTTTAGAGTAGTTAATACGTTTACCATAGACTGGGTGGTTACGTTTTGTTTCAACTACAACTGTGATTGTCTTGTCCATTTTGTCAGATACAACACGTCCAACAAGAACTTTACGATTATTGCGTTCCATTGAAATTTCTCCTTCCCTAGTCTATTATTTCGCTTCAGATTGAACTGTTTTGATACGAGCGATTTGTTTTTTAACTTCTTTCAAGCGAGCTGTTTGTTCCAATTGACCAGTAGCAGCTTGGAAACGAAGTTCAAACAATTCTTTTTTCAATTCGTTTTCGCGCTTCGCGAGTTCTTCTTGAGAAAGACCACGAAGTTCTTTAACAAATTCTTTTACTTCATTAAGTTTCATGCCTTCTCCTTATTCTGCTTCACGTTTTACGAATTTACATTTAACTGGCAATTTGTGGCTAGCAAGACGAAGCGCTTCGCGAGCGATCTCTTCAGATACACCAGCGATTTCGAACATCACTTTACCACGTTTAACTGGTGCTACCCAACCTTCAGGTGCCCCTTTACCAGATCCCATACGCACACCGATAGCTTTAGCAGTGTATGATTTGTGTGGGAAGATTTTAATCCAAACTTTACCACCACGTTTCATGTAACGAGTCATGGCGATACGAGCAGCTTCGATTTGGCGGTTAGTGATCCAGTGGCTAGTTGTAGCTTGAAGACCGTATTCACCGAATGCTACTTCTTTTCCACCTTTTGCTTCACCGCGCATTTTTCCACGGAATTCACGACGGTGTTTAACACGTTTAGGTACTAACATTGGTTATTTACCTCCTTTAGTGTTTTTGCGAGCTGGAAGAACTTCACCACGGTAGATCCATACTTTAACACCAAGTTTACCGTATGTAGTATCTGCTTCTTCCCAAGCGTAATCGATATCTGCACGAAGTGTGTGAAGTGGAACAGTTCCTTCAGAGTATCCTTCAGCACGGGCGATATCTGCACCGTTCAAACGACCTGATACTTGAGTTTTGATTCCTTTAGCTCCAGCACGCATTGCACGTTGGATTGCTTGTTTTTGTGCACGACGGAAAGCTACACGTTGCTCCAATTGACGAGCAATACCTTCACCTACAAGGTGAGCATCCAAATCAGGTTGTTTGATTTCGATGATGTTAATGTGTACTTGTTTTCCAGTCAATTTGTTAAGTTTTGCACGGAGTGCATCAACGTTAGCACCACCTTTACCGATAACCATACCTGGTTTAGCAGTGTGAAGTGAAACGTTAACTTTGTTTACTGCGCGTTCGATTTCAATTGTTGAAACTGCTGCGTCAGCAAGTTCTTTTTGAACGAATTTACGGATTGCAAGATCTTCATGAAGGTAATCCGCGTATTCTTTTTCAGCATACCATTTGGCATCCCAATCACGGATGATGCCGACACGCATACCAATTGGATGTACTTTTTGACCCACGATTTTACCTCCTTATTTTTCTGCAACAGCTACAGTGATGTGAGCTGTACGTTTGTTGATTGGTGAAGCTGAACCTTTCGCACGTGGACGGAAACGTTTCATAGTTGGTCCTTCGTTTGCGAATGCTTCAGATACTACCAAGTTAGCTTTATCCAAACCAAAGTTGTTTTCAGCATTAGCTACAGCTGAGTTCAAAACTTTCAAGATGATTTCAGCAGCTTTGTTTGGAGTGAATGTCAAGATTGCGATTGCATCGGCTACGCTTTTTCCACGGATGTTATCAAGAACAAGACGTGATTTACGAGGTGAAACACGTACTGTACGAGCCATTGCTTTAGCTGAAGTAATTTCTGCCATTTATGTTCTCCTTATTTTCTACGTGTTTTCTTGTCGTCTGCAGCGTGACCTTTATAAGTACGAGTTGGTGCAAATTCACCAAGTTTGTGACCTACCATGTCTTCTTGGATGTAAACAGGTACGTGTTTACGTCCGTCATAAACTGCAATAGTGTAACCAATGAAACTTGGGAAGATCGTTGAACGACGTGACCAAGTTTTAATAACTTTTTTCTTTTCGTCGTTAGCTTGAGCTTCAACTTTTTTCATCAAATGCTCATCGACGAAAGGTCCTTTTTTAAGACTGCGTCCCATTTTTATATTTTCTCCTTTAAATATTGTACCACAGCGGCTTGCGCTCCTATGGAGCGCTACCGAGCTGGCGGATTTACTAGTTACTTAAGCGACTAGTTTAATATTATTTCTCGTTGCGACGACGAACGATAAGTTTGTCAGATTTCGCTTTCTTGTTACGAGTTTTAAGACCAAGAGCAGGTTTGCCCCATGGAGTAGATGGTGCTTTACGACCAACTGGTGCTTTACCTTCACCACCACCGTGTGGGTGATCGTTAGGGTTCATTACAGAACCACGAACTGTTGGGCGGATACCTTTCCAACGGCTACGTCCTGCTTTACCAAGGTTTACAAGTCCGTGTTGTTCGTTTCCGACAACACCAACTGTAGCACGGCAAGTTCCAAGAATCATACGAACTTCACCTGATTGAAGACGAACAAGAACGTATTTACCTTCAGAACCCAATACTTGAGCAGATGCACCAGCAGCACGTACCAATTCACCACCACGACCAGGTTTCAACTCGATGTTGTGGATCAAAGTACCAACTGGGATGTTAGCAAGTGGAAGAGCGTTTCCGACTTTGATATCTGCTTCTGGACCTGAAACGATACGTTGACCTACTTCAAGACCTTTTGGAGCGATGATGTATGCTTTCACACCGTCAGTGTAGTGTACAAGAGCGATGTTTGCAGAACGGTTTGGATCGTACTCGATTGTTTTAACAACTGCTTCAACGTTGTCTTTGTTACGTTTGAAGTCAACCAAACGGTAGAAGCGTTTGTGTCCACCACCTTGGTGACGAACTGTGATACGACCGTTGTTGTTACGACCAGCCTTGCTCTTCAATGCAACAAGCAATGATTTTTCAGGAGTGCTTGTTGTGATTTCAGCGAAATCCAAAGAAGTCATATTACGGCGACCGTTTGTTGTTGGTTTATAAACACGAATTCCCACGATATTTCCTCCTTAGATTATTCAGCTTCAGCAGCAAACAACTCGATTGCTTTTGAATCAGCTGTAAGTGTGATGATAGCTTTTTTAGTTTTGTTTGTAAAACCAGTGTAACGTCCAACACGTTTAGCTTTTGGTTTTACGTTGATTGTGTTAACATTAGCAACTTTAACACCTTCGAAAGCAGCTTCAACAGCTTGCTTGATCAAAAGTTTGTGTGCACGAGTGTCAACTTCAAATACATATTTTCCTGCTTCAAGTTGAGCCATTGAGCTTTCAGTGATTACAGGTTTTTTGATAACATCATACAAATTCATTATGCAAGAACCTCCTCGATTTTAGAGATAGCTGCTTGTGTGACAAGAAGTTTGTCGCTATTTGCGATGTCAAGAACACTTGCAGTTGTAGCAGTTGCAACTTTCACGTTTGGAAGGTTACGAGCTGAAAGAGCTGCGAATTCATTTCCTTCTTCAAGGATAACAAGAACTTTAGAATCGATGCTCAATGCTGCAAGAACTTTTGCAAATTCAGCAGTTTTTGGAGCTGTAAATGAAAGAGCGTCTACAGCTACGAATTTGTTTTCAGCAACTTTTTCAGAGTAAACTGATTTAAGAGCTAGGCGACGAACTTTTTGTGGAAGTTTGTAGCCATATGAACGTGGAGTTGGTCCGAAGACAACACCACCACCACGCCATTGTGGTGAGCGGATAGAACCTTGACGAGCACGTCCAGTTCCTTTTTGACGCCATGGTTTGCGTCCACCACCTGATACTGCAGAGCGGTTTTTAACAGCGTGTGTTCCTTGACGAAGGCTTGCGCGTTGGCTGATGATCACATCAAACACAACTGATTCATTTGGTTCGATACCAAATACTGCATCGTTAAGAACAACTTGGCCAGCTTCTTTACCAGTTTGGTCAAATAATGTTACGTTTGCCATTGTGACTGATTTCCCCTTTCTTTATTATTTACCAGCTTTAACTGCTGATTTGATAGTGATAAGAGATTTCTTAGCACCTGGTACGTTACCTTTGATAAGGATAACGTTCTTTTCTGGAACAACTTGTACAACTTCAAGGTTTTGAATTGTTACGCGGTCGCCACCCATACGTCCTGCAAGGTTTTTACCTTTGAATACGCGGTTAGGTGCAACAGGTCCCATAGAACCTGGACGACGGTGGTAACGAGAACCGTGAGCCATTGGTCCACGTGATTGTCCGTGGCGTTTGATAACACCTTGGAAACCTTTACCTTTAGAAGTACCAGTTACGTCAACAACGTCTCCAGCTGCGAATGTTTCAACTGTGATTTCAGCACCAACTTCCAAGCCTTCAACGTTTTTGAATTCACGAATGAAGCGCTTAGGAGCCGTGTTAGCTTTCGCTACATGTCCTTTAGCAGGTTTGTTGCTCAATACTTCGCGTTTGTCATCAAAACCAACTTGGATAGCGTTATATCCGTCTGTTTCAACAGTTTTAACTTGAAGAACAACGTTTGGAGTTGCTTCAATAACTGTTACAGGGATCAATTCGCCAGCTTCAGTGAAGATTTGAGTCATTCCCACTTTTTTCCCTAAGATTCCTTTTGTCATGAGAAAATAGTTCCTTTTCTATATTTTTTATTCAAAAAGTTTTTAACGAGCGTTTTTTATGCTCAAGTCTAAGATACAAAGGGCGTCAAACTCAAAGTGAAAATAGGAAACTGACGCAGTGTCTAGCAGAAACTAGGAAGTTTATCTTTTTCACACCGAGTTTAGCCCGTGTTCAATTAGATTGAAACACCAGCCTCTGCTCTTTTATATTTTAGATTAAAGTTTGATTTCTACGTTTACACCACTTGGAAGATCCAATTTCATCAACGCATCAACTGTTTTTTGAGTTGGGTTAACGATATCGATCAAACGTTTGTGTGTACGCATTTCAAATTGTTCGCGAGAGTCTTTGTATTTGTGAGTCGCACGAATGATTGTGTAGAGGCTACGTTCAGTTGGAAGTGGGATTGGACCCGCAACTTGTGCACCTGTACGAGTAGCTGATTCTACGATTTTTGCAGCCGCTGTGTCAAGCGTACGGTGTTCGTAAGCTTTCAAACGGATACGGATTTTTTTGTTTGCCATCTTTTTCTCCTTTTCGTCTATTTAAGATAATAGGCTAGCTCCACAAGAAAACCGACGCGGTGTTGCGTGGCAATGCAACCGAGCGTGTCGCAACCTCTTGCATCAAAGCCAAGGCTGTAATTTACAGCACCATAATAGAATAACACAAAGCCCCTGCGATTGCAAGGGATTTGTTGCTGTTTTTTCGTTTTTTTACAATGAAACTGTTTTCCTATTTTTTCTTGTTAAAATTACGGATTTCTTCTATATAAGTTGAGTCCTCTTGAGCTCAAATTTACCTTCTGATTGGTCCACTAGAATGTCCGCCTTTGACTCAGTTTCTTTATAGTATAGCAGATACTGCTCCCGTCTCATCTGATGGCTAGCCAATATAAAGGATGCATCGCGATTTCTCACAGTCGTATCTCGAGCTAGGCGCCGCTTTAATTCGGTGTCCTCATTCGTGTAGAAACAGATGGTTTTGTCAAAGAGTTCTTTGGGTAAAAAGCCCACAGACATCCCTTCGACAATCAAAATCGGTTTTGCTCCAGACAAGACCTCACTAGCCTTCCAAGGTTCTTCAATTGTTAAGACATCCATACCCGCTTGTAAGGCGAGGATATCTCTTTGCAAACTCGCCAGTTCATGCGCCACTGGCAGACAGGCTGTCACCTTTTGATTTGGCGCGTCCTTGGGTACTACCAGATGGCGTCCTGAGGTGATATAAGGATCTGTTTCTAGCAAATTTACTGTAGTAGAATCTAAAGCTTGGTACAATTCCTGTGCAAAGGTTGATTTTCCTGAAGCCCCATGACCGTATATTCCCAGTGTCTTGACTTTTCCCGTTTCTATTTCTGAGACAAACTGGTCTATTAAGTCTTTTCTCTTCATTCTCTCTTCACCTGTTCATAACTTTCTTTTCCATCATTGAGTTTGTCCCAAATCACTACTTGCCCACTTTTGAAAGATTTTTGCACATCGATGATGCGTTGATTGGACGAACCTCGAAACTGGAGCATGAGATTTCTCTTAGTTCGATCGTATCGGCCATCAACCAGAATGTCAATCAGTGATAAGAGTTCCAGTTTATCTGGAGTTTCCAACATCATTTCTTCCCATGTATAGCCCGTCCAGGACCAGATGTCTTTGTTTGGCAATTCCTTCCGGATACGTTTAACAAGTGGCAAAAGGATTCCTGTATTAAGGAAGGGTTCTCCTCCTAATAAAGTCAAGCCTTGAACATAAGGTTGAGCGAGATCTTCCATGATCTGTTCTTCTAATTCTGCTGTATAGGGAATGCCGGCATTGAAGGACCAAGTCGCTACATTATAGCATCCCTCGCAGTGAAACATGCAACCTGATACATAGAGAGAGTTCCGCACACCTTCGCCGTCAACAAAGTTAAAGGCCTTGTAGTCGATGATACGACCTTGACTGAGCTCTTCACTTTTCCATTCTTGTGGTTTTGGATTATTCATTCGCTACCTCTATCCAATAACGCTCGACTCCATTACGAACATCTTCAAAAATTCCTCCATTTGCTAGAATGACTGCTCTGCTAGCAGGATTATTTACGCTACAGGTCACAAGAGTTCTCTTGATGTTCTTTTCCTTAGCAACTTTCAAGCCCTGACGGAGAGTCTCTTTAGCATAACCTTTGCCTCTTTCTGATGGACGAATGGAGTAGCCAATGTGGCCAGCATAATTCAACAACCCCTCATTCAGTCTCAATCGCAGATTCAAAAATCCTAGAACACGACCTACATCATCAAATGATACAAATTGAATAGAAGGAACACGATTTTCAGGCAAGTTTATCCCCATCTCTTTTTGCATATTTGTTTCCAACCATTCTTCATACACAAAGTTCTCTGTATCCCAGAAACCACCGTCGTGAGGCGACTGATATTTTTCAAACTCTGCCATCATCTCTAAAACTGTTACTTTATCTGCTAATATTGGTCTTCGTAGTTCCATTCTTACCTCCCGCTAAGAGAAAAGCGAGAGTTGACTCTCACTTTTATTTTTTCTTATTCTTGTTTAAAAATTGTTCTCTGAGGTTGAGCAAGCGTTCTTTCTTACCAGCTCCACCTTTAGAGTGTTTCTCGTGATAACGGGTCACTTGTGCGCGCCCTTTATCATCTAATTGATATTTTCCCATTTCATTTCTTTCTAATTTGTTACTTGATGGCCAGTTATTTTAATCGTTGAACCATTCATGTGTTTGACACGCGCAGCGATTTCCTTGTGACGGCCGTTGACCATAGGTCTTGCTTGAGGATTACCTAGGTAGCCACAAGTTCGTTTGACCACATCCACCGTTTTAGGGTCGCTATTGCCACAGTTTGGACAAGCAAATCCTCTCTCAGTTGGTTCAAAATCCCCCTCAAAGTCACACTTGTAGCAACGGTCAATCGGAGTATTGGTTCCTAGATAGCCCACGCGGTCATAGGCATAGTCCCAGACAGCTTCCAAGGCTTTAGGATTTTGCTGAAGGACTGGATACTCACAATAATGGATGAAACCACCTGACGCACCTGCTTCTGGATAGACTTTCTCAAAGTCTAATTTTTCAAACGGTGTTGGATTCTTACGCACATCGTAGTGGAAAGAATTGGTGTAGTATTCCTTATCTGTAATATCAGGAATAGAACCAAACTTCTCTGTATCCAGTCGGCAGAAACGGTCTGTCAAACTTTCAGATGGTGTTGAGTAGATAGAGAAATGATAGCCATATTGATCTGACCACTCTTCTACACGGCGTTTCATATCTCGAATAATGTCTAGCGTGAATTCCTTAGCATCTGGATTGCTTTCCCAGCTATTACCAAAGAAAACAGTCGCTACTTCATACAAACCGATGTAACCCAGCGAAACAGTTGCCCGACGATTCTTAAAGAGCTGGTCAACACTTTCTTCTTTACCTAGACGATGACCAAAAGCACCGTATTGATACAGAATAGGAGCATTTGCTGGTGTTGCTTCCTTGGTTCGTTCGACACGATAAACAAGAGCATCTTCAGCGATATTCATCCGCTCGTTGAAGATTTCCCAGAACTTATTCATGTCGCCCTCAGACTCAAGAGCAATACGAGGCAGGTTAACCGTCACAACGCCCAGATTCATACGGCCTGAATTGACTTCTACACCATTTTCATCCTTCCATCCTTGAAGGAACGAACGGCAACCCATAGGTACCTTAAAAGAACCTGTCAAGTCAACAATCTTATCGTAAGACAAGACATCTGGGTACATCCGCTTGGTTGCACACTCGAGGGCCAACTGCTTAATGTCGTAGTTGGGAGTCCCTTCTTCCAAGTTAAGACCTCTTTTAAGCGTGAAGATAAGTTTTGGAAAGATAGCTGTGCGGTGTTCTGAACCAAGGCCCTTAATGCGAATGTTTAAAATAGCCTTTTGAATTTCACGCTCAAAACGATTGGTTCCTAGACCAAAACCTAGCGAAGTAAAAGGTGTTTGTCCATTTGAAGTGAAAAGAGTATTGATTTCATACTCGAGAGATTGCATGGCATCATAAATGTCCTTTTGCGTTTTCTTCCAAGCGTAATCTTCCCGTTTTTCAGGCAAAACCCATTCTTCCGCATCTTTGAGGTGTTTTTGGTAATTCTTCTCTGCGTAAGGCGCCAAGACTTCATCGATACGGTCAGCTGAACATCCCCCGTACTGGCTAGAAGCAACGTTGGCGATGATTTGGGAAATCTGAGCTGTCGCAGTCTGGATAGACTTGGGACTTTCTACTTCTGCATTTCCAATCTTAAAACCATTTTCCAACATCCCCTTGAAATCAATCAAACAGCAGTTGGTCATAGGTGTATAGGGACTGTAGTCCAAATCGTGATAGTGGATATCTCCCTTTTGGTGAGCATTGGCTACGTGCTTAGGAAGCATTTGCAGTCCAATTGATTTCCCAACAATCCCTGCTGTCAAATCACGCTGGGTATTAAAGACATCACTGTCTTTATTAGCATTTTCATTGACAATTGCCTGATCTTTATTGAGAAGTTTATGGATGCTAAAGTTAATATCTGTCGCTTTTGAGCGCTCAAAATCCCTCTGTGTCCGATAAGTAATATACTCCTCAGCTAGCGCATATTCTTTGGCTTCAAGCAGTTCATGTTCTACGATATTTTGAATTTCGTAAATCTTAACCCCCTGTGGAAAGCGACTATGAATTTCTGTGACGATTCGCTCAGTCAGAGCATTGAGGCGTTTTTCAACCAAGGGTGTCACATCCATAACCTTGTCAGCCGCCTTGTGGAGAGCCTTGTCAATCTTGTCCACATCAAATACAACTCGTCTGCCATCACGCTTTTCAACAAATAGGGTTGGCAAAGGGGTGCTCTTTTCTTCTAGTGCAATCATATTCATGCTCTTTTCTAAAATGTGATATCTAAAAAGTATTATACCACTCTAAAAAGAAAAATCAATATCTTGTGTTAAAAATCCTAAAATTTTTAAAAATCCACAAGATATTGATTTAGTTATTTAATTTTATAGACTTTAAACTCTGAGTAATCAGTCTTTACTTGTTGGTAATTTTCTTTTAAGAGTGTCTCCACCTCAGACCAGAGAGCCACCTTGTCGTTTACCACAATCACCTTAGGTTTGTTTTCTTTCAAGTCATTGATTAAACTAGTTTTATTCTCTTCTGTACTCGTGTAAAGAAGAGGTGATGGGAACATGGATCCAGCCAAACGCTGGCTTTCTTTATACATCTGAACATGTGAATCCCAAATATAAATTTGGTCTCCCTCACTCGTCTCTTGTTTGACTCTGTCTACTACTTGATGTTGTTCTCTATAAGAAGCTGGATGCAAGACAAAACGAGCCACAAAAGGAATAGCAATCAGATAAACCACCACTAGGATCGGTAGGTAGAGATTTCCCTTCATGAATTTTTTCCATAGAGTAGGAATTTCCTCCCTTCTCCGACGACGAGCTCCCCTAGCTGAATGTTTCCCACGAATACTGGTCATCAAAAGAAGGAGTAAAGATGGAAGGATTAGAATCAAACGTGAACCGTGAAGAGGTTCTTGGGAAAAAAGTAACAAGGATAATACAAATATGAAAGCAAAACTAGCTGGTACTGAAATAACATATAATCTTGATGCCTTTGATTGGAACAAGCCTAGAAAAACAAGGAAGAGAGCTCCTAAACCAAAGGTCAACAAACCATAGAATACAACATTATCCATTAGTTGGGGATTGGTAAAGACCTGAAGGGAATCAATCGGATATAAAAGACTTCCTAGAGCTTCTCCAAAGCCACCTGAAGCAAGGACATAGTAGCCTACTGGGTAAAAGATGAGAGAAAAGCCAAGTGCTGCTGCAAAAAACTGATAAACTCCATGGACAAAACGACCATGCCCAACATTAAAGACAAATAAACCAATCGTTACTACTGCAATAAAGAGAAGACTTGTAAGAGGCTCTATGAAAAATGATAGAGCCAAGAAAATTCCCAGACGTAGAAACCCCTTGTCATGGTTAGGATTTGATAGATAAGCTGCTATGAATGAAAATCCTGCAAACAGGAATGGCAGAGCTAAAATCGTAGCATATCCTCCTCCAAAACCGAGACCGGATACCAAAATATAAAATATGGTTAGGAGTTGCTTGGCTTGTTCCCTTTGTCCCGTCAGATAGTCAGTTGAAGAAAAGAGGAAATAACCTCCTCCTAAGAGAGCTAGCCATTCTACCAAGGCAAAAAGGATGCCTCCTTGGGTAATATAAAGTAGCAAGTAATAAAGAAGACCGTGACTTGCATAATAGCTACTGTAAAGCTGTCCTCCCTGATGTAAAGCCCACCCTATATACAAATCCTGCGCCTGAGAGGGACCTACCATATCTAAAAGTAAAGGTATCACCACAGAAAAAACCGTTGCAATCGTACTTCCAATGATGAGTCTGAAAAACGGGAAAGCTACCTGTTCTTCTTTTTCTACATGAGATTCAAGGTTCCTATCCAGTCTATTTTCAATTTCATTACTCTGTATCGTTTCGGATACTTCTTCGATTCTGCCATATACAGCCATATCGTTTCTCCTATTCAATTTATCTGTCTTAGTATATCAAAAAGACCTAAAATTGTCAGCTTGCGATGGCTGTTTGAGCGATTTTTTGCATAGTTTCACAAAGGTTTCAATTTCCCGAAATCGGTGTAAATGCGTCTGTTTAAATGACATGATATAATCCAATTCTTTCTGAGTCAGCATCGTTCCTCCTATATCTTCTTATTCGTAAAAGGCAAGAAAAATAGGACTGGGTTGTATCCTAAGTCCTAGATTTCTTATAAGATAGGGGCGAATAACTGGGCAATTTCCTTAATCAATTTCTGATACCAGCTATTTTTTATCGTATGAGGGAAAATTTCTTGAGATACTGAAAAAATCTCCTGAAAATCTTTTTGAATCTCTGTGATTGATGCCGTTTTATATAGCAAAACTGCATCTTCATAGTGATGAAGTAAACTTCTATAATCTAAATTAATCGTTCCAACTACAGCAAAGTCCTTATCCACTAAGATTTGTTTACTATGGATGAAGCCTGGACTATACTCAAAAATCCTTACTCCTGCTGACAACAAATCCGGATAGGCCCCTCTTGTAATGAGTTGGATTAATTTTTTATCTGGAATGAAAGGAGTCACGATGCGAACATCAACACCCCTCATGGCCGCGTTTTTAATACTCTCAGTTAAATCATAGTCAATAATCAAATAGGGTGTTGTGATATAGACTGAGTCAGTAGCCTGATTAATCAAACTTTGATAGACTTTTTTCCCTACCTGAGTACGGAAGATGGGCTTGGGACCACTACCATAGGGAATACAGAGCCCTTGGCTAGAACGAGGCTGGTTTTCCAAGTGATACTGGTCAAAATCACTGATTTCCCCACGATTGATGTACCAAGTCATCAAAAAGAGACGGGTTAGAGCCTTGACACCAGGGCCATCTATGCGAATCCCACTATCCTTCCAATAACCAAAGCGTTCTACATGGTTGATGTACTCATCAGCTAAGTTAATACCTCCTGTATAGGCTACCTGACCATCTATAACAAGGATTTTACGATGGTCCCGATTGTTGTAAGCCACCGTCAAACGAGGAATCACCTTGTTAAACTTATGGGCTTCAATTCCTCGACTACGAAGCTGAACAGTATAGTCTCCAGGTAAAGTCGCCATACAACCGATATCATCATAGAGCATCTTGACCTCTACACCCTGAGCTGCCTTTTGCTCTAGTATATCTAGTATGCTATTCCACATCAGACCTTCTTCGACAATATAGTACTCTAGAAAGATAAATTTCTCAGCTTTCTTGAGGTCTTCCAACATATGTTGCCACATGCTTTCACCCGAAGAAAAGAATTGTGAATCTGTTCGATCATAGACATCGGCATTGCTATCCATACTTAGCAAAGATTTGATAACTCCGTAAGCCGCCTTATCATCTTCCTTCAATTTCTGGCGGAGAGCTTTGCTATTATCCTCCCGAAAATGCATGGAACCAAGTTTGTCCAACTGCTTGATTTCTTTTTTGGACAATCGCCTTTCACCAAACATCAGATAGAGCAGGGGGCCAATGATAGGAACAAAAGTCACCACTAACCACATTACCTTGCTTTCAGGCGCCATGGAACGGTTGACAATAGCGACAATGGTCGCCATACTCATAAAGATTAAGACAATAATCCATAAAATAGGGGCCATCCGCCCTAAATAAAGAAAGAGACCAAAAACAAGACACAGTTCAAGCAGCATAATCGAAAGACTAAAGCCATACTTGGACATCAATAATTGAAATTTCCTATATTTCATATCCCCTCCTTGATAGTTTGAATGCTAAAAACAGGTAATTGATACTCTTCGAATTCAAACCACAATCAAAGTCAGCTTCACCTTGCCGTACTTAAGTACAGCCTGCGGCTAGCTTCCTAGTTTGCTCTTTGATTTTCATTGAGTATGATACTAGTATAACGCAGGTATTCGGTAGAAGGCAAGTATTTATAATCATTTTTCTGAGTAAAAGCAAAAGAGACTGACAAAACCAGTCTCCTTCCAGTCTATTTTGATAAAACAATGCGATCAGACGCTTCTCTATCCCTATCGTCAATAATCATCTGATTGCCATTAATTGCATAAATCTTGACATCATCCCCAATAATCATGCGTTGATTAGCGGCATCGAAGCTAACCTGCTTGATTTCTTGATCTCCGTCAGTTTCTACCTGTGTCCATGTACCAGTTGTTCCAGTTACCACTAAAGTGATACGGTCTCCTTCGTCCTGACCAGTATAAGTTCCATCAATATTGGTTGGTTGAGCCTCAGGCGTATTTTGTGAAGAACTTGTCGCTGCCTGGTTTGAATTTTCTGCCGAAGATGAAGCAGCAGGTTGTGATTGCTGAGTTTGTTGTGTTTGCGATTGAGCTACTGGTTGTTGAACTTGTTGAGCTCTTTGTGAACAAGCTACTAAGAGACTAAGACTTGCTAGAGAAGCAAGAGAAAGTGTGAATCTTTTTAATTTCATGATGAATTTCCTTTCTGCTACCAATTTACAGAAGTTTTTCCTTCTAACTAGTAGTTTTCCTAGTATAACAAGTTCAAAAAAGGAGGTCAATTTATCTGCTCATGCCCCAGTAGATAGCCCCGTACCTCTGAGATAAAATAGAGAGACCCTGTAACGAACAACAAATCCTGGGCATCTGCTCTTTCTTCGAAACTGCTGATAAATTCGCGATAAGAAGGAATTACATCGTAACCTGTTATATCTGTCTCATCTAAAGAACCCTGATAATCAAAGCCAGTTACCTTGAGTTCCACCTGAGACAAATTCTCAGTCAGATAACCTAACATCCCTTGATAATCCTTCCGTTTCAAGGCTCCAAAGAGGATTTGAGGACGATATCCTTCCTGCTCTTTTTCTTTAATAAATTCAACCAAGCGAGTCAAGGCAGGGAGGTTATGAGCACCGTCCAAGTAAATCTGCGGGCGAATACGCTCCAAACGCCCAGCCCAATGGGTCTTCTCCAAAGCCTGTCTTACAGCTTGCTCATCAACAGCTTCCTTTTCTTCCCTCATAAAGAGAAGAAACGTTTGCAACGCCAAGGCCGCATTTTCCTGCTGATAAGTTCCTTCCAAGCCTATTTTCAACTGTGAAAGGTTAGCCAAAGAGCTTGAAAAATTCCCATTCAACATTGAAAAATCCTGACCTGCCTGATAAAGGTCAACAGCTAAAGAGTCTGCTTTTTTCTGACAAACAAGCCTAGCTTCTGAAGGCAACTTAGCAATCACTGCTTTTTTACCAGTCTTAAAAATACCAGCTTTCTGCTCTGCAATTGCTGCTATACTGTCACCCAGAGTATCCTGATGATCAAGCCCGATGGAGGTGATGACAGCAAGCTCTCCAGTTACCACATTGGTCGTGTCAAGCAAGCCACCAATTCCCACTTCTAATAAAACCAAATCCACCTCTTGCTCTCTAAAATAAAGAAAAGCAATCAAGGTCAGCAATTCAAAAAAGGACAACTGGTCATGGGTTTGCAGAAGTGTTTTTTCCATCTCCTTGACCTGATTAGCCAAACGGATGAAGTCTGCATCAGCTATTGGTTGCCCGTTAATGCAGATTCGATCATTGATAGAGACGATATGAGGGGAGGTAAAAGTCGCAACTCTTTTGCCATGTCCCATAAATAACTCCCTCATGAAAGCAATGGTAGATCCTTTCCCATTAGTCCCTGTTACGTGGATAATAGGATAAGACTTCTCGGGATTCCCCAACAAATCCACCGCTTGTTGCATTCGGCCTAAACCTGACCTAAAATTCAAACCAATCCGACTGTGAAGCCATTCTTCTACTTCAAACATATACATCTCCTTGACAAAAGTCCAATCAATTACCACATCAAAGCATGATGAGTAATAAAAACGAGGCCAGGATTTTCGTCCCGACCTCTTACCTGGTTAGCTAATACCTAGCTACTATAAATGCTAACGTGGAGTAAAAGCATCCACCCAGATTCACCAGCTCTCTTATTTCAAAGAGCTGAGCTAAAAATATCCACTGGATGTTCCAACTCTTCTAATTTCTAGGAGTTGGGCTGATACAGTCTCCCAGACTGCCTGCTCTTTCTTTTTTCTAAAAGCAGGGCTAAAAACATCCACTGGACTTACCAGTTCTCTCTTATTTTAAGGAACTGGGGTAAAAATATCCACTGGATGTGCCTGCGTTTCTAATTTCTAGCGCAGGGCTAAACACGTCCACTGAACGTGTTTACTCCTCCATAAAGCTGTTGAAGACTTCTTCAATCATGTTCCATTCGTCTTCTGAGTCTTCTGGGATTGGTTGCAATTCACCTTCTGTTCCATCTTCGTTTTCGATGAATGAGTAAGCTTGAATTTCAACTTGTCCGTCTTCGTCTTCTTCTGCATTAACTGGTACTAGAAGAACATAGTTTTTACCAAATTCTTCTTTTCCATCAATCGTCAAAAGGATTTCAAACAAGGTTTCATTTCCTTGCTCATCTACTAGTGTGATTAGTTCACGTTCTTCGTGGTCGTGGTTATGATCGTGTGACATAGCCTCTCCTTTATATTAAAATTTTCTATCTAAATAATTTTGTAAAATCAGCTGAGCTGCTAACTTATCAATGACTTTCTTGCGCTTATTGCGACTGATATCTGCTTGTTCAATCAACATACGCTCTGCAGCCACTGTTGTCAAGCGTTCATCTTGATAGTCTACTGGTAAACCAAAAAGCTCTTCTAGCTTGGCTCCGTATGCTTGACTAGCTTCCACGCGCGGTCCACTTGTATTGTTCATGTTTTTAGGCAAGCCCACTACAAATCGTTCCACCTTGTAAGTATCAACCAACTCCTTAACGCGGTCAAAACCAAATTGGCCTTGCTCCTCATTGATTTGGATGATTTCAAGTCCTTGAGCTGTAAAACCGAGCGGATCGCTAATAGCCACCCCTACCGTTTTTGAACCGACGTCCAATCCCATAATTCTCATAGGTTACAGATCGACTCCTTGTCCTTTTAGGTAGTAGCGGACCAATTCCTCAACGATTTCATCACGCTCATACTTACGGATTTGATTTCGTGCATTATTATAACGAGGAACGTAGGCAGGGTCTCCACTCAATACGTAACCTACGATTTGGTTAATTGGGTTGTAGCCCTTATCGTTCAACGAAGCATAAACATCAGTCAGAGTTTCGCTAATTTCTTTTTTATTGGAATCGTCCAATTTAAAACGTACTGTTTCTTCAGTAAATCCCATTCTAACACCCTCTTTCCTTAGAATAGTACCATTATAGCATAATTCCTTACGTTCTACAATTCAGGCAGTCTATTTATTTGGATTTTCTACTGTTCTGTCGCGCCATTTGCCAATCTGTCTGCTACATATTGACTCGGTTCATTTTTCAAAAGATTTTCCAAGCCAATATTCTTTAAATATTCAACCTGTGAAGCTTTTTTGATATCTAAAACCTGAAAATCATAAGTAGTTGTTGTTTGAATTTCTGTTTCACTTAGTAGCTTCGTCTCAAGTGTAAAACCTGGCAACTTGCGCGCTTCCTGAATTGAGGTATCTTTACCTTCAGCTTCAATGAGTGCTTTTTGGGTAGCCTCTACACCATGCTCAGTTACAAAAGTCTTCAATTCATCGGTAACTGGTCTTTTTTGAATAATAGTCAAACTTAAAAATTGTTTTCCTTTATATGTGACTGTTTGAATCTGCTGACTGCCGTCTGTTGACTTCGGTAGCATAAATGTTTTTGTAACTACTGTATTCTTCTCAGCATTCTCTAGGACAGGTAAAGTTGACTGTAACGTTTCAGATTTACTACTAGAGGACGCAGTTGTCGCTTTTTTTTGCCCACATCCAGCAAGCAAGAAAAGTAGTGCAAAACTTGTAATCAGTATTTTTTTCATAATTCCTCACATCATTTTTGAATTAAAAGAGCAAACAAGGCTAGGAAGCACTCCCAGCCTTGATGTTTATAGAGCTGCACGCAAACGTGCTTCTGCATTTTCTACATTACGGACAGAGCGTGGTAGGAAGGCACGAATATCGTCTTCCTTATAGCCAACTTGCAGTCGTTTTTCATCTACAAGGATTGGGCTCTTTAAAATTCTCGGTGTTTCCATAATCAGATTGAGAACTTCGTTGACACTCAAATCTTCAATATCCACTCCAAGGGCTTTGGCATAGCGATTTTTAGACGAAACAATGCTGGCTATTCCATTGTCTGTTTTAGTCAGAATATCCAGTAATTCTTCTCTCGTAATTCCTTCTTTACCAAGGTTTTGTTCTTTATAACTTAACTGGTGGGCATTGAGCCAGGTTTTTGCTTTTTTACAGCTAGTACAACTTGAGACTGTATAAATTTTAATCATGTACCTACCCCTTTCGCTACATGTTACTATCAGTTTAGTCTATTATACCATAAAAAACATCCGACTTGCGACCTATTTTTAAATTTTTTTGACTTTTTTCGTCATTTTCGTACTTTTTTCTTGACAAAATGAAATTTACAGCCATTCTTGATATTTCTTGATATAAATTTTTTTCACAATTGTCACACTAATCATATACAAAATGATGATGAAAAGTAAAAAGATGAAATAAATCGGTTTTAATGGAGTTAGATGAAGTAGGATTGCGAGTGGACTGTAGGGAAGGAAGGTCACAAAGGCTGCAGCCAATAAGGTTGTCACAAGGACTAGCCAAGCCGGACGACTTTGTAAAAAGGGAATTTTGGCTGAACGCAGCATATGGATAACCATGGTCTGTGACCACATGGACTCGATAAACCAACCTGTCTGAAACAAGACAATAAATCCTACGGCAGACTCCGCTCCATGGACATAGGCTTGACCTGTCGTCATGGGTACAATGATAAAATAGAGCAAAATAAAGGTCAAAATATCAAAGGCAGAAGAGATAGGTCCCATCCAAACCATGAAACGTGTGATAGACTTGGCTTCCCAGGTATGCGGATTTCTCAAAAAATCTTTATCCACCTTGTCAAAAGGCAAGGCAATACAAGACAAATCATAGACCAGATTTAGGATAATCAAATGGACTGGAGCCATCGGTAAAAATGGTAAAAAGATTCCAGAGACCAATAGGGATAAGATATTTCCAAAATTAGAACTCACTGTCATTTTGATATATTTGGTCATATTGGCATAGACCTTACGACCTTCAACAAGTCCTTTTTCAAGCACCATTAGATCCTTATCAAGTAGGATAACATCAGCTGTTTCTTTGGCAATATCTACTGCTGTATCAACAGAAATCCCCACATCTGCAACTTTCATAGAAGGAGCATCATTGATCCCATCTCCCATATAGCCAACAGCATGACCATTAGCCTTAAATTGCAAAATAATTCGTGCTTTTTGGTCAGGAGAAAGTTTGGCAAAGACGGTTACCTCCTCTACGGCTTGGGCCAATTCTTGATCACTCATCTGATCAATTTCAGATCCTAACAACATCTGATTGATATCCAAACCAACCTTTTCACAGACTGCTTGGGTAACTTTTTCGTTGTCTCCCGTCAAAATCTTTGTTTGAACCCCATGCTCTAACAGAGCCTTAATTGCTGGTGCTGCAGATGGTTTAGGAGGATCTAGGAAGGCTAAATAACCAGTTAGAATCATATCCCCTTCGTCATCAACTGTATAGGCATGACCTTCCCTCAAACCTGACTTATAGGCCACTCCCAAGACACGCAAACCTTGCTGATTTAGCTGTCTGACTTCTTCTAAGATTTCTTCTCTAGTAGCATCTGTCAAGGGAGTAATCATTCCATGATACTCCGCATAACTGGAAATCATCAACATTTCCTCTAGGGCACCCTTGGTTACCAAACTAACAACTTCGTGTTCATCCTTAACGATAACACTCATCCGTCTACGTTCAAAATCAAAGGGAAGCTCATCTATTTTTTGAAAAGTTTGAGCCAGATTTTGCAAGAGGGTGTGTTCTTTGGCTTCCTTTTCAGTCCGTTTGATGATAGCTCTGTCCATCAAATTTTTCAAGCCCGTTTGAAAATAAGAATTGAGATAAGCTCGTCTCAAGACGGTCAAATCCAAGCGTCCGTGGATGTCCAAGGGATATTCAAGGACAATTTCGTCTTGGGTTAGAGTCCCTGTCTTATCTGTACACAAAATATCAATCGCCCCTAAGTCCTGTATGGCATTGAGTTTCTTGATAACCACTTTTTCCTTGGCCATAATGATGGAGCCTTTTGCTAGACTGGCCGTGATAATCATAGGAAGCATCTCAGGTGTCAATCCAACACCAACACTCAAAGCAAATACGCCAGCTTCCAACCAGTCACCATCTGTTAAACCATTGGACAAGAAAACGATGGGCACCATGACCAACATCAAACGAATCAAGAGCCACGAAATACTATTCATCTCCCGCTCAAACGAAGTAGGCTCGTCATAGGTGTTCAAAGTCTGCTCAATGGCCCCCATCATGGTGTCATCACCAACTGCTAAAACCACGGCCTTGGCACTACCAGACAAGACATTGGTTCCCATAAAGGCGAGCGCTTCTGCTTCCAGCAGACTATCAGATTGTTGAACTGTTGCCTTGGTCAAGGCCAATTTTTCAACCGATTCACTTTCACCTGTCAAGCCCGACTGTTGTACAAAGAAATCACGCGACTCAAATAAAAGAAGATCTGCTGGAATCATGTCTCCAGCGCTTAATTTAACCACATCACCCACTACCAAATCATCGATAGGTACTTCTTGAATTTCTCCTTGACGAATGACAGTCGCTGTGTTGACAATCATTTTTGATAGATTGGTCGCAGCCTTATCACTACGGAGTTCTTGAACAAAGCGTATGCCACCAGAAATGAGGACTAGGACAACGATGATAATAGAAGTCGTCGGATCCTCTTGACCTGGTTTTGCCAACCAGACATTGGTCACCAAGGAAATCACGGCGATGACCAGTAAGATGATCGTAAAAGGATTGATAATGGATTCGTAAATCTTTTTGAGGATACTGTCTTCTTGACCCTTTGTGATGGTATTTTCGCCATATAGGTCACGATTTTTCTCCACCTGCTCTTCAGTCAATCCTGTTAGACTTGTCTTATAAAAAGATAGAGTTTCGTTTAAAGATGTATGAATAGCTATTGCTAATCTTTCTTTTGTAGTTTTCATTGGTTTCTCCTATCTGTATGAATGATGTGTTTCATACACAGAGACCAATCACTTTATAAGGGCAGAACGACACAAATCAGCGATTGGCTGTGTATGTGCGGTTCCGGATGATCGTCAATTTGCATCGTTTATCTCCTTTCTTTGATTTAAACAGTAGAAAATCCCACCATAAAATGGCAGGATTAAAAAACTAATTATCTGTTTTTCGTTCAAGCTTTAACTCCATAGGGCAATGTAATGAGCTTAGTCTTGGCCTTCGCGACCAGGACTGTTGACCAACGAGTAGTGTCTCCACTGCTTTGCGGTAGTCATCCGTATCCCTATGGTAGCCTCACCTACCGTTTTCGTCTTTCAGTATAAACCTTTAAATTTTAAAAGTCAATCATTTGAGTTGTTTAACTCTTAGATAACTATCAACTCTTTTGGAGCTAAGGTCAACAATTCACAACCTGTCTCTGTAATCAGGATATCATCCTCGATACGAACCCCGTATTTACCTTCAATATAGATACCCGGTTCATCTGTCAAGGCCATACCTGCCTTAATAGTTTCTGTAGAAGTTTGGCTAAAGTAAGGCTCTTCATGGATATCCAGTCCAATACCGTGTCCAATACCGTGGGTAAAGTAGTCGCCATAGCCTGCCTCAATGATAATATCACGAGGGATTTTGTCAAAGTCTCGGAAAGCTAATCCTGCCTTAGCCTGGTCAATCAAGGCTTGGTTGGCTTTCAGAACCGTATTGTAAATTTCCGCCTGCTCGTCGCTGACATGCCCCAGATAGATAGTTCGTGTCATATCGCTAACATAGTGGTCATAGAGGCAACCAAAATCCATGGTAATAGCATCTCCCAGCTCCACTGGTTTGTGCATGGGATGAGCATGAGGTTTGGAAGAGTTGATACCGCTAGCTAGGATAGTGTCAAAAGACAAGCCAGATGCTCCCAACTCACGCATACGGAAGTCAAGGAAGTTGGCAATCTCAATCTCAGTCTTTCCTGGCTTAATAAAGTCAAGCGCGTCGCGAAAAGCTTGGTCTGAGATAGAACAAGCCTTGCGAATAGCTGCAATCTCCACTTCATCCTTAATCATTCGAAGACTTTCAACAAACTGAGTCTGTGGAAGCAAGTCAATTCCTTCAAAGGCTGCCTGCATACGGTGATAATAAGAAACCGAAATCTCATCCTCAAAACCGATTCGAGACAAGCCCATGTCCGTAACAATTCCTGCAATGACAGCCAATTCATCACGGTCAGCTACGATTTCAAAACCACTGGTTTCTTGCTTGGCTGCAATGATATAGCGAGAGTCCGTCACCAAGACCTGACGGTCACGGCTGATGAAGACTGTTCCATTTGAACCCCAAAAACCAGTCAAATAATAGACGTTTTTAAGATTGTTGATGATAATGCCATCCAGTTCTTTTTCTTGCATTTTAGCTAGAAATGCTTGTACGCGTTTATTCATGATGTAACTTTCCTTTCAAATAATGTCCTGTGTAGCTTGCTTCGTTGCCCGCTACTTCTTCTGGAGTTCCTGTTGCGATGATGGTTCCACCACCGACACCGCCCTCAGGTCCCAAGTCAATAATATGGTCTGCTGTCTTAATAACATCTAGATTGTGCTCGATAACAAGGACTGTATTGCCATCGTCTACAAAGCGAGCTAAAACCTTGAGCAAGCGAGCGATATCCTCGGTATGAAGACCTGTCGTCGGCTCATCCAGAATGTAGAAAGATTTTCCTGTCGATCGTTTGTGGAGTTCGCTAGCCAGCTTCATACGCTGGGCTTCTCCTCCAGAAAGGGTGGTAGCTGGTTGTCCTAAGGTCACATAGCCTAACCCCACATCCTTGATGGTCTGGAGTTTACGTTGAATCTTTGGAATATGTTGGAAGAATTCCACCGCATCGTTGACGGTCATATCCAAGACCTGCGAGATATTTTTTTCCTTGTAGTGGACTTCTAGGGTTTCACTGTTGTAGCGGGTTCCGTGGCAAACTTCACAAGCCACATAAACATCTGGCAAGAAGTGCATCTCAATCTTAATGATCCCGTCGCCTGAGCAAGCTTCACAACGACCTCCCTTAACGTTGAAACTGAAACGTCCCTTTTTGTAACCACGAATCTTGGCCTCATTTGTCTGGGCAAAAAGGTCACGTATATCGTCAAAGACTCCCGTATAGGTAGCAGGGTTAGACCTTGGCGTTCGTCCGATAGGGCTCTGGTCAATATCAATCAAGCGGTCTACATGCTCAATCCCTGTAATAGTCTTAAATTTACCAGGTTTGTCTGAATTACGGTTGAGCTTCTGGGCAATGGCTTTTTTGAGAATGCTATTGATTAGGGTCGATTTCCCTGAACCTGATACCCCTGTCACTGCGATGAATTTCCCTAGTGGAAAGCGAGCCGTCACATTTTTCAAGTTGTTCTCACGCGCTCCCGTCACCTCGATAAAACGACCATTTCCGGTACGGCGCTCGTCTGGCACTGGAATGGCACGTTTGCCTGACAAGTACTGGCCTGTGATAGACTTACTGTTACGAGCTACCTGTTTAGGCGTACCTGCCGCAACAATTTCCCCACCAAAAACACCCGCACCAGGACCAACATCAATCAGATAATCAGCCTCACGCATAGTATCTTCGTCATGTTCCACTACTATGAGAGTATTACCCAAATCACGCATCTTTTTGAGACTGGCAATCAGACGGTCATTATCCCTCTGATGAAGACCGATTGACGGCTCGTCTAGAATATAAAGGACACCTGATAGGTTAGAACCAATCTGGGTTGCCAAGCGAATACGCTGACTTTCTCCACCTGAAAGGGTTCCTGCCGAACGTGACAGGGTCAGATAGTTAAGACCCACGTTATTGAGGAAAGTCAAACGGTCCTTGATTTCCTTGAGAATAGGCCGAGCAATGATGGCTTCATTTTCAGATAGAGTCAACTGGCTTACCAAGTCCAAGTGGTCCGCGATAGACAGGTCTGAAATTTCTCCGATATGTGGTCCTTGCTCACCACCAACACGGACAGACAAGGCCTGGTCATTGAGACGATAACCGTGACAGGTTCCGCAAGTCAGCTCATTCATGTAGAGGCGCATCTGGGTGCGCGTGTAATCGCTGTTTGTCTCGTGGTAGCGACGTTTGATATTATTAACAACTCCCTCAAAAGGAATGTCAATATCGCGCACACCACCAAATTCATTCTCATAGTGGAAATGGAATTCCTTGCCATCTGAGCCGTAGAGAATCAAGTTCTTATCTTCTTCTGACAAGTCCTCAAAAGGCTTATCCATATCCACTCCAAAGGCTGTCATGGCCTGCTCTAGCATGTTTGGATAGTAGTTGGATGAGATAGGATTCCAAGGAGCCAAGGCTCCCTCACGTAAGGTTTTGCCGGCATCTGGCACTACCAAATCAGTATCCACCTCCAGCTTGATACCCAAGCCGTCACACTCACTACAAGAACCAAAAGGAGCATTGAAAGAGAAGAGACGTGGCTCTAACTCTGGAACAGTAAATCCACAAACTGGACAGGCATAATGCTCAGAGAACAGTAACTCCGAATCGTCCATCGTGTCGATAATGACATAACCTTCTGAGATACGAAGGGCAGCCTCAATGGAATCAAAGAGACGACTACGAATGCCCTCCTTGATAACGATACGATCAACCACGACATCTATATTATGTTGCTTGCTCTTAGACAACTCTGGCACTTCGGTCACATCATAGACTTCCCCATCCACACGGACACGGACATAACCATCTTTCTGAATCTTTTCAATAACGCTCTTGTGCTGTCCTTTTTTCTTGCGGATGACAGGGGCCAAAATCTGCAAGCGCTGGCGTTCAGGCAATTCTAAAACCTTATCCACGATTTGCTCCACAGAAGAAGCCTTGATAGCTCCATGCCCGTTGATACAGTAAGGCGTCCCCACACGCGCATAGAGGAGACGCAGATAGTCATTGATTTCAGTCGTTGTTCCCACCGTCGAGCGAGGATTTTTACTAGTCGTTTTCTGGTCGATGGAAATAGCTGGGCTGAGACCATCAATAGCATCTACATCAGGCTTCTCCATATTTCCCAAGAACTGGCGAGCATAGGCTGACAGACTCTCCACATAGCGACGTTGTCCCTCCGCATAGAGGGTGTCAAAGGCCAGACTGGATTTCCCTGAACCTGACAAACCAGTCACTACAACCAGCTTGTCTCGTGGAATTTCCACGTCAATATTTTTTAAATTATGGGCACGCGCCCCATGAATGACAATTTTATCTTGCATCTTTATTCTTTCTAGTCCATTATTGCTTACCATTATACCAAAAAAAGTGAGATTCTATTACCCAAAAGGCTGAATTTGTAGTATAATAGTACGGTGTGAAAAAATCTGAAAAATGAGAAAGGATAAGGGATATGAAACAAGTTTTTCTCTCTACAACAACTGAATTTAAAGAGATCGATACGCTTGAACCGGGTACTTGGATCAATCTCGTTAATCCGACTCAAAATGAATCACTCGAAATCGCTAACGCCTTCGATATCGATATTGCCGACCTTCGAGCACCGCTCGATGCGGAAGAAATGTCTCGTATTACGATTGAAGACGAGTACACCCTGATTATCGTAGACGTTCCGGTCACAGAGGAAAGAAATAACCGCACCTACTACGTTACCATCCCGCTTGGTATTATCATCACCGAGGAAACCATTATCACTACGTGTTTGGAACCATTACCAGTCCTCGATGTCTTTATCAACCGTCGATTGCGTAATTTCTACACCTTCATGCGTTCGCGTTTCATCTTTCAAATTCTTTATCGCAATGCAGAACTTTACCTAACAGCCCTTCGTTCAATCGACCGTAAGAGTGAACAAATCGAAAGTCAACTGCATCAATCAACTCGTAATGAAGAATTGATTGAGCTCATGGAATTGGAAAAAACCATCGTCTATTTCAAGGCCTCCCTCAAAACAAATGAGCGTGTGATTAAGAAATTGACCAGCTCAACCAGCAATATCAAGAAATACCTTGAGGACGAAGACCTGCTTGAAGATACCTTGATTGAAACCCAACAGGCCATCGAGATGGCAGACATTTATGGAAACGTCTTACATTCTATGACAGAGACCTTCGCCTCTATCATTTCTAACAACCAGAACAACATCATGAAAACCTTGGCCCTTGTGACCATCGTCATGTCCATCCCAACCATGGTCTTTTCTGCCTACGGGATGAACTTTAAGGATAATGAAATCCCCCTAAACGGCGAGCCGAATGCCTTCTGGTTAATCGTCTTTATCGCCTTTGCTATGAGTGTCTCGCTCACTCTCTATCTCATCCATAAAAAATGGTTCTAAGAGGAGTTCCTATGTCTCAGATTGATCTACAAAAATTAACAAAGAAAAACCAAGAGTTTGTCCACATTGCTACCCAACAATTCATCAAAGATGGGAAAACAGACGCTGAAATCAAGGCTATTTTTGAGGAAGTTATTCCCCAAATCCTTGAGGAGCAAGCCAAGGGTACGACTGCTCGTTCCCTCTATGGCGCGCCAACCCACTGGGCTCATAGTTTTACTGTCAAGGAACAATATGAAAAAGAGCATCCAAAGGAAAATGATGATCCAAAACTCATGATTATGGACTCAGCCCTTTTCATCACTAGCCTCTTTGCCCTCGTCAGCGCCCTCACTACTTTCTTTGCAGCAGATCAAGCTCTCGGCTATGGATTGGTCACTCTCCTACTAGTTGGACTTGTTGGTGGATTTGCCTTCTATTTAATGTACTACTTTGTCTACCAATATTATGGACCAGATATGGACCGTAGTCAACGTCCACCTTTCTGGAAATCTGTACTGGTTATCCTAGCCTCTATGTTCCTTTGGTTGCTTGTCTTCTTTGCAACAAGCTTCCTACCAGCTAGCCTTAACCCCGTACTTGCTCCATTGCCACTAGCTATTATCGGAGCAGCCCTCCTAGCCCTTCGCTTCTATCTCAAGAAACGCTTGAACATCCGTAGCGCAAGTGCAGGACCAACACGCTATTAAGAAGAATGATAAAAGCAACTGCAGGTGCAGTTGCTTTTTCTTGCTTTCTTGATTTAAAAGCATTCTTCTGACATCCCACATAGCTTTCTCTTATCCTTTGTGATAAAATAGGCTCAATCTATTTCTAGGAGGATGAGGTATGATTTCTACTATTGGTATTGTTAGTTTATCTAGTGGCATTATCGGAGAGGACTTTGTCAAACACGAAGTGGACTTGGGTGTCCAACGTCTCAAGGAACTGGGACTCAATCCTATCTTTTTGCCCCATTCACTAAAAGGATTAGACTTTATCAAGAACCATCCTGAAGCTCGTGCAGAGGATTTGATTCATGCCTTTTCTGATGATAACATCGACATGATCCTATGTGCCATCGGTGGAGACGATACCTATCGCTTACTACCTTATCTTTTTGAAAATGACCAACTACAAAAGGTTATCAAACAAAAGATTTTTCTTGGCTTCTCGGATACAACCATGAACCATCTCATGTTTCATAAACTAGGAATCAAGACTTTTTATGGTCAATCCTTTTTAGCAGACATTTGTGAACTAGATAAAGAAATGCTGACCTATAGCCTTCACTACTTTAAAGAATTGATTGAGACAGGAAGAATCTCAGAAATTCGCCCTAGCAATGTTTGGTATGAGGAACGAACTGATTTTAGTCCCAAAGCTCTGGGGACACCTCGTGTCAGTCATACAAATACCGGTTTTGAGTTGTTGCAAGGAAATGCCCAATTCGAGGGAGAAATCCTCGGTGGTTGCCTCGAATCTCTCTACGATATCTTTGACAACTCTCGATACACAGATAGCACGGAGCTCTGCCAAAAATACAAACTTTTCCCTGACTTGTCAGACTGGGAAGGAAAAATCCTCTTACTAGAAACAAGCGAAGAAAAGCCTAAGCCGAAAGACTTCAAAAATATGTTGCGGACTTTAAAGAATACTGGTATATTCGAGGTCATCAGTGGACTCTTGGTCGGAAAACCTATGGATGAAACTTTCTATGACGACTATAAAGAGGAGCTATTGGATATCATTGACAGCAATATCCCGATTGTCTATAATCTGAATGTCGGCCACGCAACTCCAAGAGCAATTGTACCCTTTGGAGTCCATGCCCATGTAGATGCACAGGAGCAAGTCATTCGCTTTGACTATAACAAAAAATAAATAGTTTCTCTATTTTTGTGCTTTTGTATTCGTTTTCGTTACAATTTGTATCTGAATTTATTGCATTTCGCTAATTTCTATGATATCCTTTTAAAGGAGGTGTATATGACAAAACAAAAAATTAATCGAATCGTAGGTTCTATTGGTGCCTTTATTGGAATTATAGTATTTATTGCCTACATACCTCAAATTATCGCTAATTTACAGGGAAATAAAGCTCAACCATTTCAACCTTTATCAGCTGCTATATCTTGCTTAATCTGGGTTATTTATGGATGGACAAAGGAACCTAAGAAGGATTGGATACTAATCATTCCAAATTCAGCTGGTGTTATTTTAGGTGGAATCACTTTTTTGACTTCACTCTAACAAATCTAATAGTATATATAAAAAGCTGGGAAAAGTTTCTCAGCTTTTTTCTATATTCTCAGATATTCTAATTACCTATACTCACTGATTCCTGCTTTTCCACTCACAATCATTCTCATGGTCATCAACTAGTCCTGCAGCCTGTAGAAAAGACAAGACAGCGACTGGGCCTGTGAACTTAAAGCCTCGTTTTTTGAGATCTTTGGCCAATTTCTCAGACAAGGGTGTTTTAGCTGGGGCTAGGCGGTAATCGGGAACATCATTAACGACAGTTTTCCCCTCAACAAAAGACCAAAGATAGGCATCAAAAGAGTCGTACTCTGCCTGTAACCGTAGAAAGGCTTGGGCGTTAGCGCGTGTAGCAAAAATCTTAGCTCTGTTTCGGATGATAGCTGGATTATCCAGCAAGACTTCCAATTCGGTGTCAGTCATCTCTGCGACCGCTTGAATGTGATAACCATGAAAGGCTTCTCGGAAAGCTTGACGTTTGTTGAGCACCGTTTCCCAAGACAGGCCTGCTTGATAGGTTTCCATACACAACAACTCAAACAATGCTTGGTCATCATGGAGGGGATGACCCCACTCCTCATCATGATAGGCAATGTAGAGCGGATTGGTCATCTTGACCCACGAACAACGTTTTGTCATGCTCTGCTCCTATTTGACCAACATCTTAAGGGCCGACTTGATATAATTCTCAGCTGTATCTGTCGTTCCTTCAAAGAATTTCTTGATTTTCTTGAGTTCGGTTGCCTTGTAACCCAGCGCCAACATGGCTTCCATAGCTTCTTCCAATTCTGGATTTTCAGCACTAGCTTGCACGGCCACCTTGGCAGGAAGGTCATCTCCTGCAACTACTACCTTGCCTTCCAAGTCCAGCACCATCTGCTGGGCTGTTTTCTTGCCAATTTTAGGGAATTTGGTCAAGTAGGTGATGTTCTTGGTTTCGATGGCTTGAACCAAGCCAGCATTGTCATCAGCAGCGATAATAGCAAGAGCTGACACAGGACCGATCCCAGATACCGAAATTAGACTGAGAAAGAGCTTTTTCTCGTCTTCTGAGCGAAATCCATAAAGCAGATGAGCGTCCTCACGCACGACTTGATGCACATAAATTTGAGCTTCTTGGTTGACCTGACCTGAATAAGCATAGGGATTGGCCACATGCAAGATATAGCCGATACCGTTGACTTCAAGAACAATGTATTTAGCAGTGATTTTGGTAATGATTCCTTTTAAATATTCGTACATAGTTTTCCTTTTAGTTTAATATTTCCCCAACTCACGGAGACTGGTGTGATTTTCCTGAATGCGTCGGAACATCTTTTCCATATCCGACTTGGTAAAATGCACCAAAACAGGACGTCCGTGGGGACAGTTGTAGGGATTGTCACATTGAGAGAGCTGATAGAGGAGTTGTCTGGCTGAATGGTCGTCAATACGATGGTTGGCCTTGATAGACCGCTTGCAGGACATCATGATAGCCAGCTCTGCTCGGTATTTCTTAATAGAAACTTCCTTGGTCAAAAGGAGCATGTCGCACATTTCATAGATGCCTGACTCGATTTCCTCCTCTGCCATCCAAATAGGATGTTCACGCAGGATAAATTGATTTTCTCCATACTCTGCTAGAAAGACGCCCACTTCCTCCAAATGTATCATTCTTTCCTTGAGACGGAGGGCATCATCCGCTGGAAATTCAAAGATGTATGGCACTAGGAGTTGCTGCTGGCTCTGGTCAACATTGCCAATGCTTTCACGATACTCCTCGTACTTGACCCGTTCCTGTGCCGCATGCTGGTCTATGATGTAAAGTCCATCTCGCCCTTGGGCAAAGAGATAGGTTCCGTGCATTTGCCCGAAAAATTCCAACTCTGGGAAGTTTGAAGATTCTTCTCTCTCCAGCTTGTCATAGGCCTTATCCAGACTGGCTAAGTCTAGCTCTGGATGGTCTAGTTGATCGTAGTTAGCAGGCTTTCTCTCTGCAAAATGGAGTTTGCTAGGCTTAGTCAGCTGGTCCAAGGTTTCCTTGGCAAACAAAGTCAAATCCTGCCCTTCCTCAGTCAATTCTACCTGATAATCAGCCACCTCAGCTTGGCTAGGTCTCGTCGGCTCTGTTTTCTCATAGTAGAGAGTATTTTCTTTGAGGGGGAGAATGGTCTGCTCCACCTTTTTACGATTGCGCACAGTCGATTTGGCAAGATTTTCCAAGGCATCAGGTATCAAGGTTTGTTCCTTAAGACTATTTGCAATAGCTTCTGAGACCAGCGTCATCAGTTCTTTTTCCTTAGAAATCCGCACCTCTTGCTTGGTTGGATGCACATTGACATCAGCCAGATAAGGGTCAATATGGATGTGAATGACAGCCAGTGGAAAACGTCCCACCATGAGCTTACTGCCATAGCCGTCAAGAATAGCACGGTTAAGCAGGAAATTCTTGATATAACGACCATTGATGAAGAGGCTGATATAGTTGCGATTAGCCCGAGTTAACTCAGGCAAGGACACAAAACCTGAAATTTCGAAATCTAGGTCAGAATTCTCAATTTCAATCATCTTCTTAGCACTGACCAAACCGTAAATCCCGGCGATAGCTTGGCGCAGTTGACCTGTTCCCGCTGTTCGTGTCATTTCCTTGCCATCACTGATTAAACTAAACGAAATTTCAGGATGGGCCAAGCCCAGACGGTTTACAATATCAATGATATGAGACAACTCTGCTTGCTGGCTCTTCATATACTTGAGGCGGGCAGGTGTGTTGAAAAAGAGGTCCTCCACACAAACCTTGGTCCCCACAGGACTAGTCGCTGGAACGACTTCTTCAACTTCTCCCCCACGCGCGACTAACTTGGTTCCATGACTTGCTCCATCCACCGCCGTCAAAAGGGTCAGAACACTAACAGAAGCGATAGAAGGTAGGGCTTCACCACGAAAACCAAGCGTCCGAATCCGAAAGAGGTCTGCTTGATTTTTTATCTTACTGGTCGCATGGCGGCGCAGGGCCAACTCCACCTCATCGTGGGCAATTCCATGACCATTATCTGTGATTTGGATTTTCTTGAGACCAGCTTCCTCAATCTCAATGATAATCTGACTAGAGCCCGCGTCAATAGCATTTTCTACCAACTCTTTTACCACACTAGCAGGACGCTCAATGACCTCTCCTGCCGCAATCTGGTTTGCCAGCACCTCTGGCAATTCAATAATATGAGACATCTTTCAGCCCCTTTCCATATCTATTTTCCTAGAAATTGATTAGTGCTATTATACCATATTTCAGATAGGACAGAAAAGCTAGCACCACATAGGAGCCAAATCCTTCCACATAGACAAAGTCCCTTGCCAGGGGGCATAAAATAGTGGTATACTCAATAAAAATCAAAGAGCAAACTAGAAAGTTAGGCGCAGACAGTACTTTAGTACGGCAAGACGACGCTGACGTGGTTTGAATTTGATTTTTGAAGAGTATTAATAAAGATGTACAAGAAGTGAGATTAATTTTGTATAACTGAAAAGGAGAGAAATTTATGAAAGTAGAACTACAGATTAGCGAGACTTACGAAGAGGAAAAGCTGATTGTGCAAGCACCTCGAGAAACCGAAAAAGTCCAAAAAGTCATCGAGTTTGCAGAAAATCTGGACCGAACAGAAAAAATCAAAGGAAAGATTGATGATCAGGTCTATCTAGTTAAGATTGGTAAGATACAACGATTCTATATCGAGAATCGGAAGGTGCTAGCAGAAACAGCAAGTCAGACCTACAATATTGATTTACGGCTCTATCAAGTCCTTGAAATTCTGCCAACCAATTTTATCCAAATTTCCCAATCAGAAATCATCAATATCAACTCCATCTCTCATCTCAAGCTCACGCCCAACGGTCTGGTAGAAATTTTCTTGAAAAACGAAAGTTTCACCTACTCTTCACGCCGTTACCTAAAAACCATCAAGGAGAAATTAGAACTATGAAAAAACAAATCTTCCACGATGCAGCTGCCGGTGTTCTTATCGGCCTCATCCTCTCTATCATCTTTTCACTCATTTATGCACCAAATACCTACGCACCACTAAGTTCCGACTCTCTCATCGGCCAAGTGATGACCCAACATCAGATTCACGGTGCCCTGGTCTTGCTCTACTGCACACTGATCTGGGCAGCCATCGGTATTCTCTTTAACTTTGGCAACCGCTTATTCAGCCGTGACTGGAGCTTACTCCGTGCGACTCTGACTCATTTTTTCCTCATGCTAGTAGGCTTTATCCCACTAGCAACCCTAGCTGGTTGGTTCCCCTTCCACTGGATTTTCTATCTCCAACTCATTATCGAGTTTGCGATTGTCTACCTCATCATTTGGACTATTTCCTATAAAAGAGCATCAAAAAAAGTAGACCATATCAATCAACTCTTGGAGCATAGAAAGTAATAGCAATATCCCACTCACAAATGCATGAGTGGGATTATTTTTATAGTTTCTGTTTTAACTCAACCAAGACATTCATAGCCTGCATAGGTGTCATATTGTAAATATCTAGTTTAGCTAATTCTGCTAGGATAGGATGCTCTTCTGCCGTATCAAATAGTGAAATCTGTTCTGTGACAGCACTTGTTTGCCTCATGGGGGCAGGACTTTCTGTTCCTTGACTCTCTAACTGAGTCAAAATCTTATCCGCCCTTGCTAACAGGTCTGCTGGCAAGCCAGCAATCTTGGCAACATGGATACCATAGGATTTATCAGCTGGACCTGGTTCAATCTTGTGAAGGAAGGTAACCTGCCCACCCTGCTCTAAGGTTGCCACGTGGACATTGACCAAGTGTTCCAAGCTGGACTCCAGACTAGTCAATTCATGGTAGTGGGTCGCAAAAAGGGTCTTGGCTCCGATGTGCTCATGGATGTATTCGATGATGGATTGAGCAAGAGCCATACCATCATAAGTTGCCGTTCCACGACCCAATTCATCAAAGAGAATGAGAGAGTTCTTGGTCGCATGCGAAATGGCATTGTTGGCCTCCATCATCTCCACCATAAAGGTTGATTGACCTGAAACCAAATCATCAGCTGCTCCGATACGGGTAAAGATCGCATCGAAAATTGGTAAATGGGCGCTTTCTGCTGGCACATAGGAACCCATCTGGGCCATAACCGCCGTCATGGCTAACTGACGCATATAGGTTGACTTACCACTCATGTTTGGCCCTGTAATCAGTTGAATACTGGTATCTTCTGCCATCTGAATCGTATTTGGAATATAGGTCTGAGCCCCCATGACCTTTTCAACGACAGCATGGCGCCCTTTCTGGATATCAATCCGCGAACCCTCTCCGAACTCTGGTCGAATCAAATGCTGGGTTTCAGCCACAACCGCCAGACTTTGCAAGACATCAACCGTCGCAATTCCTTGGGCTAGAGCTTGTAAACGCTGGATGTACTTGCTAACCTCTTCACGAATACGCATAAAAATTTCGTACTCTAGGTTAGCTGACTTCTCACGCGCCTCCAACATATCTCCCTCGATACGGGCTAATTCTTCGGTTCCAAAGCGTTCTGAGTTTTTCAGCGTTGCCTTGCGGAAAAAATGGGCTGGCACATTTCCCAGTTGCGAATTGGTCACATGGAAATAGTAGCCATCCTTTTTATTATAGACAATCTTAAGTGCGCTAATACCAGAGTTTTCTCGCTCCTTAGCCTCAATTTCAGCAATCCAACCAGTCCCTTCTCTGAGAACGCGACGGTACTTGTCTAAAGTCTCATCAAATCCGGTTCGGATAATACCACCTTCTGTAATCACATGGGGAGCTTCAGGAGCAATCGCTGCGCTAATCAAACTCTCCAACTCAGGGATTCCATCCAGTTGTTCGATGAGATAGGCTAGAGCAGGTTGCTCCATTCCTTCTAAAATCGCACGAATCCGTGGCACACTGGACAAGGTAGTCGCCAATTGCAAGAGATCCTTTGGATTGGTCTTACCAAAAGAAACCCGACTAGCCAAGCGTTCAATGTCATAAACACCCTTGAGACTGTCTGTCAAATCACTACGCTCAAAAAAGTGGTCAAGAAAGACCTGCACCACTTCCTGACGTTGGATAATTCGTTCCTTATCAATCAAAGGACGATGAATCCAAGAACGCAAGAGTCGCATCCCCATAGCCGTCTTTGTTTCATCCAAAAGCCAGAAAAGACTGCCTTGCTTCTTGCCTGAACGAGCATTCTCAACCAAATCCAGACTAGCCTTGGTCGCATAATCCATCTGCAAGAAATCCTTGATTTCATATCGGATAACAGGTTTGAGGTGGTTCAATTCCCTCATTTGAGTCCGATGAACATACTGGAGCAGCTTACTAGATGCAGCTTGCTCCACTGTTGCTAATCGTGAATCCAATAAATGAAGGTCTTCAAAACCTTCTTTTTCATAGGAAAGCACCAGATTCATCTGGCGACTAAGGATTTGTTCTTCTTCCTCAGACAAGTCATAACCCAGCACCACTTCTCGAGCCTTGAGATTGCGGATTTCCCCACAAACCAACGTGAAATCCAAAAGACCTGTCACATAAAAGTCACCCGTCACCAGGTCCATATAAGCTAGACCAAACTGATTGCCTTCACGGTCTATGGCAACCAAGAAGTTATTCTGACTGTCCGGCTTACTGCTATCGACCACTGTCCCTGGCGTAATGACCTGAACAACCTCTCGTTTAACAACCCCAACTGCTTGTTTAGGATCTTCCATTTGTTCTGCAATGGCTACCTTGTAACCCTGCTCAATCAAGACATCGATATACTGTTGGGCAGAATGATAGGGGACACCCGCCATAGGAATCGGATTGTCCGCATTCTTATTGCGACTCGTTAAGGAAATTTCCAGAATCTGCGCAGCATTGACCGCATCCTCATAAAATAATTCATAAAAATCACCCATCCGAAAGAGCAAAAACGCATCTGGATATTGCTTTTTAATATCCACATACTGTTGCATGCCGGGTGATAGCTTTTCTGTCGCCATTTTCCGTCTCTCCTTGTCAAAAATAAGTCTTGAGAGTAACTCCCAAGACCTTACTTATCTTTCATCAAATCTAGCAAACGATCTTCCATGAGTTTGGCAACGTGCTGGTCTCGACAAATAACCAATAAGGTATTGGCACCAGCAACTGTTCCTAAAATCCATTCATCCTTGTTTGCATCAACAATATTTGCCAAAACAGAGGCTTCTCCCAATTTGGTATGAAGCACCAAGGTAAACTCTGCTCTTGCAACACCTTCTAAATGATGAGACAAAAATTCCACCAAATCAATCTTTTCTGTCTCATTTGCTAGTACATAATACACCATATCATTTTTCTTGACCTTGGTCAAGCCGATTTCGCGCAAATCACGAGACAAGGTTGTCTGCGTCACAAAGACATTGTGTGCCTCCAACCGATCTTGAATTTCTTTTTGTGTACTTAATTTCTCCTCAGTAATCATTTTTTTTATTAACTGATGACGATCTCTTTTTCTCATAAAATCCTCTTATATGCATATTTATAACTAATTTTATAACTATATTATACCAAAAAAACAGGAGATTTCAAAAATTTTTTCTTCTTTCTTTAAAATTGTGATAAAATAGTAGAAAAGTCCAAAAAGGAGCTCTTAATGAATACAAAAGAATTGATTGCTAGCGAGTTGGCTAGCGTCATTGATAGCCTGGACCAAGAGGCTATTTTAAATTTACTGGAAACCCCTAAAAACTCAGAAATGGGAGACATCGCTTTCCCTGCTTTTTCTCTTGCAAAAGTCGAACGTAAAGCACCTCAAATGATTGCGGCTGAACTGGCTGAAAAGATTAACAGCCAAGCCTTTGAAAAGGTTGTTGCAACAGGACCTTACGTTAACTTTTTCCTTGATAAATCTGCCATTTCTGCTCAAGTATTGCAAGCTGTTATCACTGAAAAAGAACACTATGCTGACCAACATATTGGTAAACAAGAAAATGTTGTTATCGATATGTCTAGTCCAAATATCGCTAAACCATTTTCTATCGGTCACCTGCGCTCAACTGTTATCGGAGATAGCTTATCACATATTTTCCAAAAAATCGGTTATCAAACAGTCAAGGTAAACCATTTGGGAGACTGGGGTAAACAGTTTGGGATGTTGATTGTTGCCTACAAAAAATGGGGTGACGAAGAAGCTGTAAAAGCTCATCCAATTGATGAACTTCTTAAACTCTATGTCCGCATCAATGCTGAAGCTGAAAATGATCCTAGCTTGGATGAAGAAGCACGCGAATGGTTCCGTAAACTTGAAAATGGAGACGAGGAAGCTCTCGCTCTTTGGCAATGGTTCCGTGATGAAAGTTTGGTGGAATTTAACCGCCTTTACAATGAACTGAAGGTTGAATTTGACAGCTACAACGGAGAAGCCTTCTACAACGATAAGATGGATGCAGTTGTAGACATTCTTTCTGAAAAAGGACTTCTTGTTGAGTCAGAAGGTGCCCAAGTTGTGAATCTTGAGAAATATGGAATTGAACATCCAGCCCTCATCAAGAAATCCGATGGTGCAACTCTCTATATCACACGTGACTTGGCTGCAGCCCTTTACCGTAAAAATGAATACCAATTTGCCAAATCTATCTATGTCGTTGGTCAAGAGCAATCTGCCCACTTTAAACAGCTCAAAGCTGTCTTGAAAGAAATGGGCTACGACTGGAGTGAAGACATTACTCATGTTCCTTTTGGTTTGGTTACAAAAGAAGGGAAGAAACTCTCTACTCGTAAAGGGAATGTCATCTTGCTAGAACCTACTGTTGCAGAGGCTGTTAGCCGTGCCAAGACCCAAATCGAGGCTAAAAATCCTGAACTAGAAAATAAAGACCAGGTAGCGCATGCTGTTGGGGTTGGAGCCATTAAATTCTATGACCTCAAAACCGACCGTACAAATGGATACGACTTCGACTTAGAGGCTATGGTATCCTTCGAGGGTGAAACTGGACCTTATGTTCAATACGCCTACGCTCGTATCCAATCGATCTTACGTAAAGCGGATTTCAAACCAGAAACAGCTGGCAACTATAGCTTGAATGATACTGAAAGCTGGGAAATCATCAAACTCATCCAAGACTTTCCACGTATTATCAACCGTGCGGCAGATAACTTTGAACCTTCTATCATTGCTAAATTTGCAATTAGCCTAGCTCAAGCCTTTAACAAGTACTATGCACACACGCGTATCTTGGATGAAAGCCCAGAACGCGACAGCCGTCTAGCCCTCAGCTACGCAACAGCAGTCGTGCTCAAAGAAGCCCTTCGCTTGCTTGGAGTAGAAGCGCCTGAGAAGATGTAAATCGCCAAAGTTACTTAGATTGCTTTGCAATCTAAGTAACTAACGCCAAATCCTATCAGAGATTTGGCTAGGCGCTTCACTAGTTTTAGGACATAAATATGATCGACTTATGTCCTAAAACGTCGTAATCTTAAAGTTATTGGAACTAAAGTTCCTAATTGTTAGACGCTAGTCGCTTTTATGCGGACTAGCTAACTGCTTCACTAGTCATGTTCTCTAAATATAATCGATTTAGAGAACATGACGTCGTAACTATGGTGATTTGGTTAGGCGCTTCACTAATTCAATCTACTCACTACTACTTCTTTATCATACAGGGAGATTTCCTATGAGCCAATATGCTTATATCCTCGTTGTGATTAGCTTGGTTTTCCTTTTTCTGCTTAATAAGTACGAGAAGGAGAGACTGCAAAAACTCTACCAAGAACAACTGTTGAAGGATGAAACATTTAGGGCTGACATCAAAGAGAAAATTCAAACGACTGAAAATATCAATGATGTCATTGCTTACATCAATAAAACTTACCATCTGGGAATGTTACTATCAAAAGACATTACAGATCAATTGAAATAATCAAAATCCGAGAAGAAAGCTTCTCGGATTTTTTAGGGTATATTTTTACCTTACAACCATATCAATTAACATTTATATAAAAGTTTATAGGTAATTTTTATCTCTACTATAAAGGAGGGCATAATAACTTCTTTCTTCTAATAATTGATACCATTCTAGAAAAGATTGTTATCAGCTCAACTTTCCAACTCATACAAATCTGCGATAATCGCTGCGACACGTTTGATATCTCCCAGCATACCTCGCATTTCAAAATCAGCCAATACAGGGAAGCCAAAACGTTGACTATATTGCTTGGCTGTCAGGCAGTATTGATTATTAAAGTTACGATTTCCTGAACCAACCACACCAAAACACTTACTAGCATTGTCACCATAGGCGATAAAATCTCCCACTGGTGTCGTCAAAATCTCGACATCTCCGTTATCCACGCCATTCCCACCTTCTAGGTAAGTCGGCAAAAAAGCGACATAGGGATGATCCATTTCATAGAAATCTTGGCCTTCTTTGACCAAATCCTTGATATGAATCTTTTGAACCTCAATTCCCTCGTACTGGGACAAGAGATAGTCTTTCAAGCGTGTCACAAAACTCTCCGTATTTCCGCTCAGACTGATGTAGACCAAGGAAACTTTTTTCATGTTCTCCTCCTTTTTTAAATCATAAAAAATAACTACCAAGATTGTATCTTGATAGTTATGCTTTGTCAACTCTTAGGCAAGTTCTTCCTCTTCTTGAGTTTCTGTCAATTCTTTTTGCTGACGCCACATTTTATAGAAGACGATTGCTAGGAAGATAACATTGAGTACGATCCCAAAAATAGCAGAACCTTTGGCACCAAGTTCCGCTCCCATACGGATGTTAGGGTCTGTAAAAAGTAAAACCGCATCCTGAACGCCGATAAAGTTGTAGATAGAACCAACGATGGCAACGAAGACATAAGCAAGATAAGTGTAGTTAGCCAATTGGATGTTTTTACGAACAAGGAAAACCAAAGACACAACCACCAGAATAACAGATAAGACAACCAAGAGAATGTTGAAGATAGAATGACCATGCTCCGATACCTTAATGGTGTAAGCAACGAGCTCCTTAGCATAAGTAGCATTAACACCTGATGCTGATGTTTCTAGATTGTTCATACTCTCCGCAGTAGGTACTGGAGATATGATTCCAAATAGTGACATTGCTGAGAGTAAGGCTGAAAAAATCAGTAATACCCATAGATAGATTGGTTTCTTTTTCATAATAGAACCTCCTGATATTATTATCGATATTATAGCACTTTTTGTAAAGGGATACAAATATTATAGTGTGGTTTCCACCTGTTTTCGGTAGGCTTTTGGCGATTTTCCGCACAATTTTCGGAACACTTTATAGAAATATCCAACATTACTGTAACCAACAGCATAACAAATATCTTCGATACTGTCACTAGTCGAAAGTAAAAGTTGCTGGGCAGCCTTAATCCGTTGTTTGTTTAGTAACTCTGCGAAGGTCGAATTGGTTTCACGCTTAATCAACTGACCCAGATAGACAGGATTGATAAAGAGATCCTTACTGATATCCTTGAGAGAAAGTTCTTTTTGGTAATCACGACCAATGACTTCTAGCACACTGACCACATTCTCATTCATACGGTATTGACCGAAAAAGCGAGTCAGAGTTTCTTTGATATAAGGAACCAGTTCATCGAATGATTGAATAGCATGAATGGTTTTGACAATGTCCGTCATATCATCAGCTTTGAGGTGTTCAAACAAGTGGAAGACATCCATGACAAACTGGATAAAAAGCTGTTTGGTAATCGGAACACGCGGCGTATTTTCAAGAACCACCTTCTCCAAAAGGTTCAACTCTTCAACGATTTGATTGAGATTCCCCTGAATGATAACCCTATAAATCGGTTCGTAATAGGCAAAGAGACTCTCAGACTGTTTTAGATTTACAGAACCGTAAAAGAGGGCTTTCTCAGCATTCAGCTTCCAGCGTTCAAAGTGTTCTTGATAAGGAGCTTCAAAGGGAGTAACGACTAAACCATCTAGGGGTTGATCAGAAATAAAAATCTGCCAGTCTTGTCCCAAGACATAGTAAGGAATGGTGAAGGAGCCTTGTTTTTCCTTGGATAGACCTATCCACCAATCCTCCTTATCCCCTAAATAACTAACAAATCCATCCTCATCTAAATCTTGACTAAGGATCTGACTTTTCTTTACTCTCTCACCAAGCTGACCTGCAATCTTCTCCAGCAGATTTCCCAACTCTACCTTATCAACAGGCTTGACCAAATAATCTACAACCTTGAGGTTCATTGCTCTTTTTACATAATCAAACTCCTGATAACCTGAGAGTAGGATATAGGCTGCATCTGGTAAGATTTCTTTCATCTCTCGAATCATATCAAGCCCTGTTTTGTCGGGCATATTGACATCGGAAATGACCACATCGACAGGATTTTCCTGAACATATTCTAGGGCTTCATCGGCATGACTGGCTGTTGCGACGACCTCCATATCCCACTTATCAAAGGGAATCAAACGTTTCAGACCTTCTGTCACCATGTACTCATCATCTACTAATAATACTTTATACATTTTCTCCCTTTCTACTCATCTTGAATTGTAATACGATACTGAACGCCTGCTTGCTCTGCAGACTCTATCGTGATAGCGTAGCGGTCTCCAAAATAGAGCACAAAACGCTCATGTACATTGACAATTCCGATAGACTGCCTTTGACCACTATAGCTGGCTTGGTGTTCAAACTGTCTCTGACTTAATTTTTCTCGGAGATTTGCCAGCTTTTCAACTGACATTCCACGGCCATTATCGACCACTAAAATTTCCACAAACCCATCCTGTTTAAGAGCTTTAATGCTAATCACATTATCTGTCCGTCTATGGTCAACACCATGCGCAAAATAGTTTTCTACCAGCGGTTGCAAGGTAAACTTAGGAATCTTCATATTTTCTAACCCTGGATCTATCTTGAAACCATAGGCAATAGATTTAGGATAGCGAACCATGCAGAGATAGCTATATTTACGACAAAATTCCAATTCCTGTTTGAGAAGAGTTTCTCTTTCGTCAGAAATATTGTTACGCAACAAGCTACTGAACTCATAAATGATGTCTGCCAACTCATCTTGACTCTGCATAACTGCATACATGCGCAAGAACTCTAGCGTATTATACATGAAGTGAGGATTGATTTGCGCCTGCAAAGCTCGCATATTAGCATCCTTTTGGCTAAGCTCTAGCTGGTAAATATCATGGATATTCTTCTCCAATCGATCCAACATATCATTGGTGGTCTCCGCGATTAAGAGTAATTCCTGGTCCTTTTCAAGCGTATCAATGCGAAGACCTTCCTCTCCTTGGGCAATAGCTTGAATGGAATCCACCAAATCCACTACCTGCTTTTGGTAGTTAGCAAAGGTCTGCCTCAAGGTCAGATAGAGAATGACAATAAAGAGAAGGCTCAAGCCCACAATCAAAGCAGAGCTAGTCACTGTTCCTTGTAAAACAAAGTTTTTAGGAACTGCCACCTGAACCTGATAGCCATGAGAGGTTACACCAACAAACCAGTTCTCATGTTCCCTATTGACCCTCTCACCAATATGAAAAATCTCCGTATCAAAAGGCGATGTCACGGTAACAGCCATAGGGATATGACCCCGGGTATTGTCTACAGCATGGTATAAGATTTCTGGATCCAAGGAAATATAAACAACCCCTATAGATTGATCCGTCGCTGGGTCTAAAATAGGAACTCCAAAACTATTGGCCTCCGGTTTAAAAGCCTCAGCAGGCAAGACATGCCCACTTCTTTTATCCCTTGTTGACACATAAACTTCTTTAAAGTCCTGCAAGACGATTGCAACACCCGTTATATAGTCATTTTGGACATACAGGTCATCAATATTTTCATACAGAGAAATAGAAGTTGAAGAAGCCGCTTGATGCTCCAACAACCAATAAAAATACTCAGAAGTTGATAGGCTAAAGTACTTATAAACCCCTTGTATACGGTCTTGATTGGCTACTAAATCTTGCGCTAGCTGGGCTGACTCGCGATAATAATATTCCACCTCTTCGACTGTTCGAGTGGTTACACGTTGGGCTACTCTTTGAGCTTCCTTTTCCCGTGAATCCCAGTCAGCGTAAGAGAGTAAGATTGCAAAACTCGCAATAATAATCATCATAACTGAACTGTAGGTTCTCAGAAGCGTATGTAGCCAAAACTGCTTCATTCTATTTTGTCGCCAATTTTTCATGGATACTTTCATAGACCGGTTCCAACATATCACTGATAAAGAAATGCCACATCCCAATTCCTACAAAAAAAAGTAGAGCAGGCATATAGTAACCAATTGCCACAAGTAACACTGTCCCAAGGAGAACCTTGGCCACAGCTGCTAGGCTCATAAAGATGCCAATCAAGGATAGTTTGAGGCTATTTCGATAGGATAAGTCAAAATAAACTTGTAATTTCAAATACACTGTATAGGCCAAAAAGAGCAGGGCGACTACTAGGACATTCAAAAAAGTCGCAATCAAATGAATGATGGTTTGATGAGGCAACTGCACCAAGAGATACAAGCCATAGATTAAAACTAGATCCACCCCTAAAAAGCTATAGAAAACCAGGTTGCTTGAGACAAAATTTTGCTTATAAAGAGACCACGCCTCCTTCAAACTGTATTCCCGAAAGCTATAACCATGTTCTGCATATAGGCTCATCAAGGTGGCACTAGCCGGCGCTAGACCAAGGATAATCCCTCCTGCCAATGTTAATAGCCAAAAGAAGGCTGTCGCAATCATCCCTAAAAAGAAACGATTAAAGACAAAGTCTAAAAATCTCCCCATGATATCCTCCTAAAAATAACTATGAAACTATTATATCATATTTCAAGCGTTTTCAAAAACATAGACTATCCATTTACAATCCCACCAAACCGTGGTACAATGAGAATTGTGAGAAAATTATCAGGAGACAATTCATGAAAAAATCTATCTTAACTACACTGCTCTTTGCAGTTCTTTACTTCCTCTGCATGGGGATTGGTGTCCTTTTAGGCAATCTCCTTGACCAAACTGGAAACATGTTTTATGCACCTGCCTTTACTGCCCTTGTAGGCGGTATCGTCTATATGATTCTAGTCGCAAAAGTTCCGCGCTTTGGAGCCATTACCACTATCGGCCTTGTCATCGCCCTCTTTTTCTTGGGGAGCAAACACGGTGCCGGTGCCTTCCTTCCTGGAATTATCTGTGGCCTCCTAGCAGATGGAGTAGCTCATTTAGGAAAATACAAGGACCAAACAAAAAATTTGCTTTCTTTCATTATTTTCGCCTTTAGTTCAACTGGTCCAATCTTACTCATGTGGATTGCGCCCCAAACCTATATGGCTACTCTTCTAGCAAGAGGAAAATCCCAAGAATATATCGACCGTATCATGGTCGCACCAAATCCTGGAACCATCCTTCTATTTATCGCTAGTGTTGTCATCGGAGCCCTAGTGGGGGCCTTAATTGGACAAGCCTTGAGTAAAAAATTTGCGCAGAAAATCTGATTACTAAAAAAGAGCCACACGGCTCTTTTTTATTTATGACTCAATTTATTGGTCAGGAAATCTCCCAAGAATTGGATTGCAAAGATAATCAAAATGATAATGATGGTTGCCAAGATGGTCACATCGTGATTGTAGCGGTTAAATCCATAAGCGATGGCTACGTTACCGATACCACCAGCTCCAACCGCACCAGCCATAGCTGTTTCACCAACAAGGGAAATCAAGGTCACAGTCGTCACACGGATCAAATCTGGCAGACCTTCTGATAGATAAACACCTACGATGTCCCAGAAGGTCGCTCCGCTAGCTTGAGCCGCCTCAATGACACCGCCATCCAGTTCAGCCAAGACAACCTGCACCTGACGGGCAAAGAAGGCAAAGACCGCAAAAGATAGGGGTACAATAGCCGCATTTGGCCCGATACTTGTCCCTACGATTAGATGAGAGAAGGGTGACAAGACTGCCAAGAGAATGATGAAAGGAACCGCACGAAAAATTGAGGTAATTTTGTCTAAAATCCAGAAGACGACCTTATTTTCCAAGACACCACCTGGCGCTGTCAAGACAAGGAAGAGCCCTGCAACAAGCCCCAAGAAACCTCCGATGATGAAAGAAAGAACTGTCATATAAAGGGTTAGGTAGATGGCTGTTCCCCAGCCTGCTTGACCAGCCCAGCCCATTTTATAAACATTTGGTAAATAGGTTTGAATCAATGATTCCATCTTACTGTCCTCCCTTCAATACTTTTAGTTGTACGCCTGCTTGACGAATGGCTTCTTGGGCATCTGCCAACGCTGCTTTTTCACCTGACAAGACCACCACCAATTCTCCAACAGGAGTGCCATCGAGGATTTCGATATTTCCATAGAGGATATTAGCCGTTACTTGGTAATGCTTGTACAATTCATTCAAAAGTGGCTCGTCTGTTGAAGCCCCTGCATACTTGAGTTGCACCAAAAGGCTGTTTTCAGACAGATGTTGCACGATTTCTTGCTTCTCAATCTTGACCATGGCTTCGTCAATACCTGTAGCTGTTGAGATAAAATCTTGGGTCAAGGGTTGTTTAGGGTTTGAGAAGATTTCAAGGACGCTGCCCTCTTCAATCAAATTCCCATCCTGCATAACTGCTACACGATTGGCGATATCTTTGACAATCTGCATTTCATGCGTAATCAAGACAACCGTCAAGCCTAATTTTTGGTTCAAATCTTGCAACAAGGCCAAAATCTGCTTGGTTGTCTTAGGGTCAAGGGCAGAAGTGGACTCGTCTGAAATCAAGATTTTTGGATCATTTGCCAAGGCACGCGCAATGGCCACACGCTGTTTTTGCCCTCCAGATAGCTGTGAAGGGTAGTTTTCAGCACGGTCCGCCAAGCCAACCAAGTCCAACAACTTAGCTACTTTAGCTTTCTTTTCTTCCTTACTAAGTCCAGAGTGTTTAAGGGCAAAGGCTACGTTCTCCTCTGCTGTCTTTTGACTCATCAGGTTAAAGTGCTGGAAAATCATTCCGATATCTTGACGTTTACGACGCAACTGCTCGGCTGTCAATGTCACCTTGCCATCAAAAATCACATCGTCGTCAATGGTGATTTTACCTGCAGATGGCTTTTGCAAGAGATTAATCACCCGTACAAGGGTTGATTTCCCTGCTCCAGAATATCCAACGATTCCGTAGATATCCCCTTCTTGGATGTGAATGGTCACATCCTTGACCGCTGTGATGGTTCTCTTCTTTTGGTGAAAAGTCACATCAATCTGATCTAACTTGATAATATCTCTACTCATAGCTTCTAATCAGCTCCTCTACTAATTCAATATGGGTGTAATAATCGGCGATTCGCACATTTTCATCCCCACCGTGGTCTCGACTGTTGGCATTTCCTAGACCGAAGGCCACCATTGGTACCTCTAGGGCATCAAAGACCGTATGCATAGGCCCTGTCCCCGCTGTTGTCGGCAAGACTGAAACGCCCTGTGGATAGAATTTCTTGGCCAACTCGATTACATTGAGAATGGCTGGTGCGCTCATATCGCTTCGATAGCTCATCTCTCCCAAGGTATAGTATAATTCTACCTTATCAAAGCCATTTTTGTCTAGCTGTTTCCGAATTTTTTCCAGAACATCATGCGGTTCTAGACCAGGAACCAAACGAACCTCTAGCTTAGCACTGGCTTCTGCTGGTAAAATCGTTTTAACCCCTTGTCCTTGGTAACCTGACTGAATCCCTTCGATATTAAGGGCTGGCTCGAAAAAGAAACGTTTCAGAAAGGCTGCGCGGTCCTCTTGTAAAAGGGGTAATTCCAAACCATAAATCTGGCTGATTTCCCCTGGATTTCGTTGGGCATAGGTACCCACCAAGGCCAATTCACGTTCATTTGGCTCTTGAACTTCTTCGTACAAACCTTCAACCAAGATACGGCCATCTGCTGCACGAAGAGACTGTATGGCTTGAAGGAGATACCAGGGAGCTGATTCCACAACCCCACCATAACTAGAATGGATATCCACATCAGCGCTTTTCACCTTGGCATCAAAGGTCACAATCCCCTTATTTCCACCAGAAATTTCCAGCTGTTCCAAGGCATTTTTGGTTCCTTGTTCCCAGACCAACAAATCTGCACCACGGAGTTTATCCGCATGCTTTTCTAGATACTTATCTAGGTCTGTCGAAGCGGATTCCTCCGCTCCCTCCATGATAAAACTGATATTGACAGGCAGGTCATCATGGTGCTGCATGTATTTTCTCAAAGCACTCAAACGAGCCGTGATATGACCCTTGTCGTCATCAACCCCACGCCCATACATAAAGCCATTGCGGACCGAAAGCGTAAAGGGATCCTCTGTCCACACCTGATCCCCATCCGCTGGCACAGTGTCATAGTGGTTATAGAAAATCAGGGTCTTGGCATCTGGACGCGAACTCTTGAAATGTGCCATGACAAAGGGCGCCGTATAAGTCTCATCAATCTCCACTTCAGCCCCAACACGCTTGAAAATCTCACCCAGATAGTTGGCAACTTCCTTAAGTCCAACCTGTTGGGCAAAGACCGACTTCTTAGAAATCAAGGTACGCAAAACCTCAAAATAATGCTGGGCTACATGATCCTTTTCAAATTTTTCAATCTGTTCTTGTTCGCTAGGAAAAACCATATTCTCTCTACCTTTCTATGAACCTATAGTCTTCTTTACAATCCATGCTCTATACAAAAGCAAGAGGTGGAATTTTCTCTCCCACCTCCCTGTTTCTTATTACCAAACTGGTTGATCCAAACCGTCTGATGTTTCTTCGATAACTTTTTTCACGTCATCTGTGTGGTAAGCTGCGATCACTTTCTTGATAGCATCAGCTTTTGGTGATGTTTCCCAATCTTTTTTCGCAACGATGATGTTGTACCATTGTTTTGAATTTTCATCAGCTTGTTCTTTGAAAAGTGCTTTCTTGTAGTCCAATTTTGCTTCTGTAACGAAGGTATTGTTTACAACGGCAGCGTCAACTGATGACAATGAACGAGCTGTTTGGCTAGCATCCAATTCAGTGATTTTCAAGTTCTTTGGATTTTCTTTGATGTTAGCAACTGTTGCAAGAGCAGTTCCAGAAACATCCAATTTAATCAAGCCAGCTGATTGAAGCAAGTAAAGTGCACGACTTTCGTTTGTAGCGTCGTTTGGTACAGCGATTTCTCCGTTTGCTGGGATGTCTTCTACTTTAGTGTACTTGTTGTCACTTCCATTCAAACCTGAGTAAAGACGGATTGGAGAGATGTAAGTATCTGCAATCGCTACAAGGTCTTTTCCGTTTTCTTTGTTCCAGTTGTTCAAGAAGTTATAGTGTTGGAAAGCGTTCAAATCTACTTCGCCATCAGCAGTTGCCTTGTTTGGTTGTGAGTAGTCTGTGAACTCTGTAAATTCCAAGGTAATACCATCTTTTTTAACCAATTCTTGGATTTTGTCCCAACGTTTTTCTTCAGAACCGCTACGGTTAACAGTTGCGATTTTGATAGTTGTTGCATTGTCTGCTTTCTTTTCTGAGTTTCCGCAAGCTGCAAGAGCCAAACCTGCGACTGTAGCAAGGGCTGCTACACCAAGCCATTTTTTGATTTTCATGATTCTTTCTCCTTAAAAATAATACCGTACTAGTATCTCACAATTTGTTTGATTTCACAAATTGTTATTAGATAGCCAGATATATAGTTTAAAACTATAACCCTAAAAATTGAGAAATCACCCAACTTACTCAGAATGGATGATTTCAAGAAATTATTTAATATCAGCTTCTGCTGGTAGATAAGTGTCTCCGAAGAATTGTTTAGACAATTTTTCAAGAGTTCCGTCTTTGTAGAGTTCTTGGATACGTTTGTCTACAAATGTTTTCAACTCATCTTGACCTTTAGCAAGAAGTGGGTAAACATAAGGTTGTTGGTCGCTTGGAAGTTCGATCACTTTCAAGTTGTCCAAACCTTGGTCCTTGATGACTGTTTCAACACCGATTTTATCAAAAATCTTGTAGTCAAACTGGCCATCGCTCAAGCGTCCCATGATTTGTTGGAAGTCTGCTTTAGTATACTTTAGGACAGTTGGATTATCTGCGTGTTGTTTGTTGTAGTCTTCTAGCTGTTTAGCAGAAGTTGTCCCTTGAACAACTTCTGTTGATTTTCCACCGATATCATCAAGCGATTTGATGCTAGGGTCATCTTTTTTCACTACAAGAACGTTAGGGTTTTTAGCAGTTGGAGCTGCATAAAGGTATTTTTCAGCACGTTCTTTAGTGTAGCTGATGTTGCTAACAGCCATATTGTAACGGTCGGCATCAAGTCCTGCAAAGACTCCTGACCACTCTGTCTTCTCAAACTTGACATCATACTTGTCAGAGTCTTTAAAGATAGCGCGAACCACTTCAATTTCGTAACCAGTCAATTCGCCATTTTCTTCATAGTTGAATGGTTTTGGTGTAGCATTAGTTGCAACGATAATTTCTTTCTTGCTAGTTGCTTCTCCTTCTTTCTTAGCACCACCTGAGCAAGCTGCTAGAACACCTGCAGCAACAAGCCCTAGGGCAGCAAGAGATGAGTATTTAACGATTTTTTTCATATCATTTCCTCCAAAATAGAATACCTTATAATTTTAACAGAAAAAGAGAATTTACGCCATTATATGATATCTATCTCTGTGATAGGTTTTCTTTATGGCTGATTTATACTCAATGAAAATCAAAGAGCAAACTAGGAAGCTAGCCGCAAGCTGTACTTGAGTACGGTAAGGCGACGCTGACGTGGTTTGAATTTGATTTTCGAAGAGTATTAAAAGACCAAACGCAAGACTGCAATTAAGACCACTCCAAAGAGAACTGTTCCGACAAGATTGCGGTAGCGAAAGGCTACCCAAGCTGTTGGAAAGACTGCTAAGAAGTCCAGCCATTTGATTTGAGGAAGGCTGCCAATCTTACCTGTCACTACGCTTGAAAGAATCAAGGCAAAGATAATAGAAACGGGCAAGAACTTCAAAAAACGCTCAACGATTGCAGGCAAACCCTTATACTTGACCAAGATGAAGGGAATCATACGGGGAATCCAGGTCACCAAGCCAGAGAAAATAACTGCTAATAAAAGATACTTACTGACCATCTAATACCACCCCCATTGTACAACCAAGTAGCGTCGCAAACAGAACAGCTAGTGACTGAGACACCACTGTTAAGAGTAAAAAGAAGGACACCGCAACAACTGCTAGGATAATGAGCAGATTGCGGACAGGAATCCGTCTTTGCATAATCTGGAATTGCGAAGCAAAAATTCCGATGAACATCCCAACCAAGGCAAAATCTAATCCAAAGATTTCTGGATTTGGTAGCAGGCCACCCAGAGCCGTTCCGACAACTGTTCCCACAAACCAAGCCACATAGCTGTTGAGATTGTTTCCGTGCATCCACATAGGATTGACCTTGTCTGTATGGGCTAACTCGCCCATCAAAACACCATAAGTCTCATCTGTCAAGAGGCTAGACATACCGATATTTTGCCAGAGACTGGTATGACGGAAATAGGTTGATGCGTGCAAGCTCAACAAAAAGAGACGCAAATTGATCAAAAAGACCGTCATAGCAATAGCTGCCACAGGAGCTTGAACCGCAATCAGTGCCAACATGGCAAACTGGGCACTCCCAGCATAAACAAAGAGGCTCATCAAGCCCATCTCAACAGGTGTCACATAGGGCGCACCAATAATCCCACAGGCCAAGCCAATACTGACATAACCAAGGGCCGTTGGCATGGCCGCCTGCGCCCCCTCCCAAAATCCTTTTTCTTTCATCTTTCTCCTCATATTGTCTTAATAATACTCAATGAAAATCAAAGAGCAAACTAGAAAGCTGGCCACAGGTTGCTCAAAACATTGTTTTGAGGTTGCAGATAGAAGCTGACGCAGTTTAAAGAGATTTTCGAAGAGTATAAGTAGGCTGAAAAGGCTCCAGCCATAGCATGGACTATTATAACACATTCAGGAAAGAGAAAAAAGTCTGCTGATTGTAATCAGACAGACTCCATTTTATTCTTATTTAATCTTGAAGAATTGAACAATTGCCACAATACCTTGATAAATAAAGACAAAGGCAATGGTGTAACTAATATAGAGACCGGTCATCAATGGGTGTCCCATCATGATTAAACCTGCTACGATTCCTAAAATCCCCATCCAAACTAGAGGGGTACCTACCGATTTATCCGTCTTACGAACCTTGAAACCAACGATAGTTTTTGTAATACCATTTGTCAAGGCCCATAAAGAAATGATAAATGGTACAAATGTTACCATTTCAATAAAGCTACCTGAGAACAAGGTAAGAGCGAGGATGAGGGTAACAATTCCTCCAAATAAATTCCAGCCATGCTTTTCTTCTGATTTGAAGTATTGTACAATCTCAGAAATCCCTTGAACTGCAAATACAAGTGCAAACCAGAAAGTCATGGAAGCCAAGCTAATAAGAGGATGTGCAAACATATTAAAACCTACAAAAACTGCAAAAATACCCGCAATTAGTAACAACCATTTCCAAATTTTCGACATTATTTTTCTCCTTTTTTAGAGGAATCTTCCTCTAGTATTCCATAAATCATCATATCCAAAACCTGTGATAATTGATGTTCATATCCTGAAACCAAGTCAGGCAAACTGCTATCTGACGAAACAGTTAAATAATAGGAACGAAACATATCCTGAATCAATCGCAGATAGTCCATAGCTCGTTTCTCATCAATATGCTCTTTCAGTTTGGATTCTGATATAAGTTTTTGACAAACTTGTTCATTCAAGTCCAAAAAGATAGCTTTTGGATTCTGATATAAGTTTTTGACAAACTTGTTCATTCAAGTCCAAAAAGATAGCTTTCTGTGGTGCAATGTCTGCTTCCAATTCTTCTGGTGTCGCAATCATTGCCTCAAAGAAAATGTGGCTATGTTCTGGGTATTGCTGATAAAATTGGTGACGTCTTTCCATATAATCAGCTAAGGAGGGCACTTGACCTTCCACCCCCAGAAACACTGCCAAAGCTTTCTCAAAACTCTCCTGAAAACAAGTTAGATAGAGGTCTGATTTCCCTGAAAAATTATGATACAAAACTCCTTTGGAAATACCATCCACTTTACAAAGTTCATTGATGACAAAACCTTGATAGCCTTTTGTAGCAAATTCAAACAAAGCAGCGGTAATGATTTTCTCTCTTCGTAGTCTTGTTTTTTCTTCTTTTCTCATGTATTTATCTCTACATTTTTTAATTATAAACCGATTGGTCTGAAGTGTCAAGCAACTTTCTCAAAAATTTAACAGTCTGCTGATTGTAGCCATCATAAACAGACTGGAATCCAGTCTCAAACATATAATATACACATTCTTCGCTAAATGTTTTCACGGATATTCAAGAGTATGATAAAGGCAGCTAGAAGAAATAGCAATAAAACAAAGCTAACTGCCAGAGTTCCAAAGCTAGTAGCAATGGTTACCAAAGCTATTGTAAATAAGCTAGGTAAAACAACTGTAATGGCACCGATAGAGGATTGAACTGCTCCCATTGACTCCTCAGGTATTTGTTTAAAAATGAGTTCCTGTAATCGAGGAGAGAGGATACCTGCGAAAAAGGCATCCAAGGCACTAAAGATAAGAATCCAGTCAAAACGAACTGCCACAAAGCCAACTAAAAGGAGTAATTGGATAATAAGCGAGGCATATAGGGCTAGTTTTATGGAGATTGTATTCTTCAGATAGCCACTCACAAGGCTTCCGACAATAAGGGCTGACAATTCAAGGGTGGATAACAAGGCAAGAGATTGACCTGTTTGTAAATTCAAAAAGGGCTGATTCCTCAAAAACAGAGTAGAAACAGGAACTGTAACATTTATCACTGCTTGACTAATAGAGATAATAAACAAAACCAAGAGCACCTTATTCATATTCCATATCAATTTTGATGATTGGAGCAGATGCTGGCAAAAGGATTTTACAGAGAGTCCTTCTTGATAGCTAATCGTTTTTTCTACTTTCAAGAGGTCTGTTTTTATGAAAAGAATACCTAAAAATGCGATTAAAAAGGTCAGAGCATTCAGTAAGGAAATAGACTGGATAGATAGAATACCTAGTAAGACTCCTCCTAGAATATTACTGATTGTTTTCACTAAACTAACAGTTGACTGTTTAAATCCAATAGCTTCTGCCAGATGGTCTTGCCCAATAATTCTAATGAAAATCGGAGTGAGCATGGCGCCTGAAAAATAACTCAATGTGTCAGATAAGAGGTTAATCAGACAAATAAATGCTACTAATAACAAGGAAAAGGACTGCCCTGAAAGTGATAAAGAAACGATAGAGTAAAGCAAAAATTTTGCAAAACTAATCATTGTATATTTTAGGACACGATGATGTTGAAAATCCGCCAAAACTCCCAGAAAGATTTGCAGAACTTGAGGAAGGGTTTCTGAAATCGTGATCAGTAAAATCGCCAAAGGGGCAAAAGATGCATCTGCCACATAATTCAAAAAGGCCAGATAAAAAATCGTATCCCCAACCGTTGAAATCCACTGGTTGATGGTTAATTGCCTAAAATTTCTATTTTGAAGAAATACTTTCATCACAACTCCTTTTAAAGTTCCAGTGTATAGAAAACAAGACTTGGTTTAATATTGAACTCCAAGCCTTGCTCATATTCAGATTCATCCATTATATGATGTTCATGCCGTATTTTATAATAAATCATATCTTAAAAATACCAGACCACACTATTCCCTGCTTGTATTTAGCTTCTTTCTTTTGGACAAATTTTGCTAAATCCAACAACTCTGTCGGCGGTTCACCTTTAAAGCTCAACAATTCTTTAGAGACGGCAAAAGAAAGACGTACAGCTAACAAATCTTCATTAGTACTAGAGAACTGTTTTGCTGTTTCCAGCAATTGCTTCCTAAATTCTTCCGTCAAGCTAATTTCTTTATTATTGTATAGGGAATGAATTAACATTTGTAACTGACTTTGTTTTTCCATCGTTTACCTCATTTTATCTAGGACGCCAAGTTTCACTTTTAGTCCAGCCATTTACAGTATGCTCATAATTAAACATATACTGTACGAATTCCCATCTATAAACCACTTCTGCGACTTAGGATCTGCTTGAAGTGCTTTACAAGGATAGTATAACACGAAAATTAGCTTATTTTAGAAAATCGCATATTTGATATTTTTTCTTATAGAAATTTCAGATTTGCAATTGTTGACTACTCAATAAGTTCTTTGTATTGCTTCAAACGCAATTCGAAGAGGGCTAGCAATTGTGGATTTTCTAATACTTGCAGAGATTGGATAAATCTTTCAATCTCTTTTTGATTGCTTCCTTTGGTTTGAAGGAAAATCTTCATTTTCTTTAAAAACTGCCACAATACTTTTTCAAAAACATCGTATGGACGAAGCATACTGTCCAACTCGACTTCAAAGATTGGGATATAGGAGAAAAGTTTACGCTCCATAAGTTCTGATATAATATTCAGAAATCCACTTTTCATATACAGTCTATTATGTACCAACTCTTTAAATTCCTTGGATTTTTCAAGTAAAGAGGTTGATAAAAATATCAAATCTTGATTACTCAAGAAAGGCATGGTATTACAGAATATATAGAGTTCAAACCAGGTCCAAGACTCGATAGCATAGAGATAGCTGGTCAAAAATTCGCTATCCTCCTCTGCCAGTGGGTAGCTTTTATCTAGTGAATGGATGGCATCTTTGATTACAATAGCATTCAAACGACGATAGGTCTCCGCCATCTGTTCTTGCTTGACCTCCTCTAATAGTTGCTCTAAACCAGCTATATCTTGGTGGGCAAAGCGATCCACAACCTTTCTACCAATCTGCATATGTAGGGATTCTTGATAATTGTTTAGCTTATGACCAAACTCATCAAAATTCATATTGATCCCTTGGATGGCTAGGATCAACTTATCCGCAGATAGCATAGACTGCCCTAGCTCAAACTTTGACAACTGAGAGGCTGTTAGTCCAGCACAAGCCACATCTGACTGCTTGAGCTTTCTCGCCAAACGTAATTCCTTGTAAAATTCTCCCAACTCCATTCTCTCAATCATCTCACCACCTCCTATTGTTTAGATATTATATCATCATTTTTATAGTTTTGTCAAAATATTCTGACATTTAAGAGAGCAAAAAAGCCAGCCCTAAGCTGACTCTTTATTCCATGGTATCAAAAGCAAGACTTGGTTTGGCATTGAGATCCAAGTTTGCAAAGTTTTCTTTGTTCCACTCGCTGACGCTGGCATAGGCAATCATACCTGCATTATCTCCGCAGAGGCGCAGAGGTGGGATGATAACCTTGACATCTGTGATTTCAGTTGCTAGGCGTTCTCTGAGACCTTTATTGGCTGCCACACCACCTGCCACGACTAGAGTTTTAACAGGGTATTTCTCCAAAGCCTTCTTAGTTTTTGCCATGAGAATATCCAGGACAGCTGCTTGGAAGGATGCACACAAGTCCTCTGTAGACAGACTTTCTCCCTTTTGCTCGGCATTATGGTGAAGATTGATAAAGGCAGATTTCAAACCTGAGAATGAAAACTCCAGATTATCTTCCTTAATCATGGCACGAGGAAAGTCATAAATATCCTGCCCCTGATGAGCCAGCTCGTCAATCTCACGACCGGCAGGATAGGTCAAGCCCATGACACGGCCGACCTTATCATAGGCCTCACCAACCGCGTCATCTCGCGTTTCCCCAACAATCTTGTAGTCACCAGCCTCCGAAACATAAACCAACTCTGTGTGTCCACCGCTGACCAAGAGGGCTAGCAAGGGAAACTCCAAAGGCTCCACGCTCTGAGCTGCCATAAGGTGACCAGCCATGTGGTTAACGGGAATCAGCGGAAGTCCATGTGCCCAAGCAAAGGCCTTAGCAGCTGATAAACCAACTAGTAAAGCTCCCACCAAGCCAGGTCCATAGGTAACCGCCACAGCTGTTACATCGTCTTCGGTAATCCCTGCTTCTGCCAACGCCTCCTCGATGCAGGCTGTAATGACCTCGACATGGTGACGACTGGCTACTTCTGGCACTACGCCCCCAAAACGTTTGTGGCTCTCAATTTGACTAGCAATGACATTAGACAAGAGCTCATCGTCGTTTTTCAAGACGGCGACACTGGTCTCATCACAGGATGTCTCAAATGCTAAAATATATCTATCCTTCATCTATTTCTCTCTTCATGATAATGGCATCCTCGACTGGGTCATGGTAGTAGGCCTTTCGCTCAGCGATGACTGCCATCTTTTCTTTCTTGTAAAATGCTTGTGCTCGGTGATTTGACTTTCTGACTTCGAGGAAAATCTCCTTGTCTGTCGGCAATTGAGCAAACAAGGCTGATGCAATTCCCTGACCCTGATAGGTTTGTTTGACAGCGATTTGCAGGACTTCTGCCTCAAAAAGATTCTCCTGCACAGCTAGAAAGCCAATCACTTCTTCCCCATCATAAGCTAGAGCATACCAAGTCTGGTCTTGGGACAGGTCTGCTTGGATTTGTTCCAGCGTCCAAGGACTGACTGGGTAAACAGCTATCATAACAGCGTAGATGGCTTGAGCCAGATCAGGTTGCTGGTGAGTTCGTTTGATTTCTATCATAGGCGTTTAATGTAGGACTTACCAGACTCGGTATGGTTCTTGAGCCAGTTTTCCTCAGCCTCAACACGCTTGAGGTAGTTCGGCACAAAATCATGCAAGGAGTCTGCTTCCTTGTCCCAAGCCAAAAGAGCAAGATTGGCTGCATTAGGCAAGGTTTCTTTGTAATTAGTCCTTGGCAAGTGTTCTTGAATCTGCTCCACAAAGGGGGCAACTTCTCCGACAAAGGTTACCTGACTAGCCCCCTTAACTTTCTCTAACACCTCTTCAAAAGATAGGTGCGCTTCTGGCATGACAGGTTTGGCATTTTCATAAAATCCTGCATAAACATTGTTGCGACGCGCATCCATCAAGGGAACGAACAAGCCTTCTTGTTGGTAGGGCACCAGAGCCAAGAGGCTAGACATACCAACTAACTCAATGTTCAGGGTATGAGCCAAAGTCTTGGCAGTTGCTACCGCGATTCGCAAGCCTGTGTAGCTACCTGGTCCTTCCGCCACCACGATTCGATCCAAATCCTTGGGCGTCCAATCCAAACTTGCCATCAAAAAATCGATGGCAGGCATAAGGGTAATACTGTGATTTTTCTTAATATTAATCGTCGTCTCGGCAAGAACCTGCTTGTCCTCTAAAATAGCGAGAGAAAGAGCCTTGCTGGACGTATCAAAAGCTAATACTTTCATAACACATTCCTATCTTTTGGTCTGCTTACTATTATACTACAAAAGCTGGCACATGGGAATTTTCTTTGCCCCCAAATAAAAATGCCCCAGCATGAGCAGGGCATCTAAGCATTTAATCCAAAGTAAAATACAAACCAAACGACATAGGTTACGAGGAGGAGAAAAAGCGAGTAGAGAGTCACAAAAGCAAGCTTCCAAAGGAATTTTTTTTGCGGTGTCCCAGATATACAAACAGAGCATTCCCCCTTAGACACAGACTACAAAGACTATAAACACCAAGAGGCCAACCCTATCGCAAATTCAAACAAACTAAACATTCTTAATCCTACTTTTGGTATTCCTATTTTTATATAAACTGTTGACTATGTTGGTCTATCAATGTTAAAATGTAATTCAACACTGGTAGGAAAATCAGGTTGAGTCGTTGACTCTTCGGGTTGCGGTGCTATCCCTGAAACTTTGGTTTCTAAAGAACTGGAATTGCGATTGAACAATTCGCCCCCAGTGTTCGACAGCTCTTGACTTCGGTCAGGAGCTTTTTGATGCTTTTAAAGTTGATTCCCTCAGTAAGTTATAGTAAAATATAAATATTGAGAGGATAACGTAGAGCGACTGGTAACAGAGCGTTCAAAGGTACCAACTTCTGGTACGGGTGTGGGACTGCCTTCAGCTTTGAGCTGTAAAGACCCCTGACTACCATTGGTCCTCTCTTTTTGCTTACTCTTAAATTAAGTGCTTGTCTTTGCCTTTTAGTAAGCACTCCACTCCATCTTGCTATTTCTACATCGTTATACTTATAGATTGACTTCTTAACCTCATAGATGATAGAATTAAGTAAAGGCTGAGATCGAGTTTGATTTGGTGACAAGTCATTCAAAGGTTGCGATGCATTCGCTTCAGGTAGAGGTGCTGCCACCTGGACTGCTCCAGGAAAATCCCCGAGTTTTGTCTCAGCTTTTTTATTTGCTCTCGAGATTTCTCAAGAGCTTTTTCTTTTTTCAAAGATACCATTCTGTCCCAACCATCTACACCAACGATTAATGAAACTAGAACTATATTCTCCCTTAAATCTACTATCTCTTTAGATTTCCCCTTTAATTATAACACCTAAGCGCTCTCCGAACGAATCCTATCTATCTTTTGCTCCCTCTTCCCCTCACGACTTTCTCGTTTCCGTCTTTTACTAATTTTTCATTTTGTGGTATAATTGAAATAATTGTAACGAATCAAGGTCAATCTAGACACAAAATGGAATGAAATCAACAAATCTCTGCTAAAAGTTTGGAATAAGCTGACCTGTAAATAGAAAGGAACTATATGATTTACAAAGTTTTTTATCAAGAAACAAAAGAACGTAGCCCACGTCGTGAAACAACACGCGCACTTTACCTAGACATTGATGCCAGCTCAGAACTTGAGGGCCGTATCGCTGCTCGCCAACTTGTCGAAGAAAATCGCCCAGAGTACAACATCGAGTATATCGAACGCTTGTCTGACAAATTGCTAGATTACGAAAAAGAAACTGGCGCTTTCGAAATCACGGAGTTCTAATATGGCCTACACTCTTAAACCTGAAGAAGTCGGCGTTTTTGCCATCGGTGGTCTGGGAGAAATCGGGAAAAACACTTACGGGATTGAATACCAAGATGAGATTATCATCGTCGATGCTGGGATTAAATTCCCAGAAGATGACTTACTGGGTATCGACTATGTCATTCCTGACTACTCTTACATCGTGGACAACATCGACCGCGTCAAGGCTGTTTTGATCACACACGGACACGAGGACCACATCGGTGGGATTCCATTCCTGCTCAAGCAAGCAAATGTCCCTATCTATGCTGGACCGCTTGCCTTGGCTTTAATCCGTGGAAAACTCGAAGAACATGGCCTCTTGCGCAACGCCAAACTTTACGAAATCAATCACAATACTGAGTTGACCTTTAAAAATCTCAAGGCAACTTTCTTTAGAACGACTCACTCCATTCCAGAGCCTTTGGGGATTGTTATTCATACTCCTCAAGGGAAAATCGTCTGTACGGGTGACTTCAAGTTCGACTTCACGCCAGTTGGAGAACCTGCGGACTTGCACCGTATGGCTGCCCTTGGTGAAGAAGGCGTACTCTGTCTCCTGTCTGACTCGACAAATGCGGAAGTGCCAACCTTTACCAATTCTGAAAAAGTCGTTGGTCAGTCCATCATGAAGATTATCCAAGGCATTGAAGGACGCATCATCTTTGCATCCTTTGCCTCAAATATCTTCCGTCTCCAGCAAGCAACAGAAGCTGCTGTTAAGACTGGACGCAAAATTGCGGTCTTTGGTCGTTCTATGGAAAAGGCCATTGTCAACGGAATTGAGCTTGGCTACATCAAAGCTCCTAAGGGAACCTTTATCGAGCCAAATGAAATCAAAGACTATCCTGCAGGCGAGGTTCTCATTCTCTGTACAGGTAGTCAGGGTGAGCCGATGGCTGCCCTCTCTCGTATCGCCAACGGAACCCACCGTCAGGTACAACTCCAACCAGGTGATACGGTTATCTTCTCTTCTAGCCCAATCCCTGGAAACACTACTAGCGTCAACAAGCTGATTAACATCATTTCTGAAGCTGGTGTCGAAGTTATCCACGGTAAAGTGAACAATATCCATACATCTGGACACGGTGGTCAGCAAGAGCAAAAACTTATGCTCCGCTTGATTAAGCCAAAATACTTCATGCCTGTCCACGGTGAATACCGCATGCAAAAAGTCCACGCTGGACTAGCAGTGGATACTGGTGTCGAGAAGGACAATATCTTTATCATGAGCAATGGTGATGTTCTTGCTCTTACTGCTGACTCAGCTCGTATCGCAGGTCATTTCAACGCCCAAGACATCTATGTCGATGGAAATCGTATCGGTGAAATCGGTGCAGCTGTCCTCAAAGATCGTCGTGATTTATCTGAGGACGGTGTCGTTCTAGCAGTCGCAACCGTTGACTTCAAGTCGCAGATGATTCTGTCTGGTCCAGATATCCTCAGCCGAGGCTTTGTCTACATGAGAGAATCTGGTGATTTGATTCGTCAAAGCCAACGTATCCTCTTCAATGCCATTCGGATTGCACTGAAAAACAAGGATGCTAGCGTACAGTCTGTCAATGGTGCCATTGTCAACGCCATTCGCCCCTTCCTCTATGAAAATACAGAACGTGAACCGATTATCATCCCGATGATCCTCACACCAGATGAAGAATAAGTCAACAAAACAGCCCCGACATTCGGAGCTGTTTTTCTCTATGCTTTCTTTTGATATTAAAACTCAATAAAAATCGAAATCAGACTAGAAGGCTAGGCGAAAGCATAACTCAAGTTAGCTCCCATAGTTCGGGGAACTATGGGAGGCTGTAGATGAATCAAAGCCAAGCTTTGAACTCATTCGTAAGAAGCCGACGACGTATCATTTTGATTTTTGAAGAGTTTTAGAAATACTACGATTTTTACCTTCAAGATACACCATTAAAATAGAAATGTCTGCTGGGTTTACTCCCGAAATACGGCTGGCTTGTCCGATGGTTTCTGGATTGATGAGTTTGAACTTCTGACGGGCTTCGGTTGCGATAGAATCAATGTCATCCCAGTCGATATTGGCTGGAATGCGTTTTTCTTCCATGCGTTTCATCTTAGCAACCTGATCCATGGCTTTGGAAATATAGCCTTCGTATTTGATTTCTGTTTCAATCAATTCGATAATCTTGTCATCCAAGTCCTCAGCAGCTAGGCCGATAAAAGCCACCACATCTTGGTAAGACACTTCTGGACGGCGAAGGAATTCCTTGGCTGTCACTGCATCGGTCAACGGCTTGAATCCCATCTCCTCAACCTTAGCATTGGTTTCCTTGACTGGCTTGAGTTTGATACTGTCGAGACGCTTCATCTCATTGTCAAATTGATTTTTCTTAATTTCAAAGCGAGCCCAGCGTTCATCATCCACAAGACCAATCTCACGTCCCATCTCCGTCAAACGCATATCAGCATTGTCATGGCGGAGAATGAGGCGGTATTCAGCACGACTGGTCAAAAGGCGATAAGGCTCAATCGTTCCCTTGGTCACCAAGTCGTCAATCATGACCCCAATATAACCGTCACTACGCTTCAAAATCAACTCTGGCTTGCCTTGGATTTTCAGAGCCGCATTGATACCCGCGATAATCCCTTGGCCAGCAGCTTCTTCGTAACCTGATGTTCCATTGGTCTGACCAGCAGTGAATAGACCTGAGATTTTCTTGGTTTCCAGAGTCGCACGCAACTGGTGAGGCAAGACCATGTCATACTCAATGGCATAACCTGTTCGCATCATCTCTGCATTTTCCAACCCTTTGATAGAATGAACCAGCTCACGCTGAACATCCTCAGGTAGACTGGTTGAGAGGCCTTGGACATAGACTTCCTCTGTATTGCGTCCCTCTGGCTCAAGGAAAAGTTGGTGACGTTCCTTGTCCGCAAAGCGTACAATCTTATCCTCAATCGACGGACAATAACGAGGGCCCACTCCCTTGACCACACCTGTAAACATAGGCGCACGGTGGAGATTGTTTTGGATAATCTCATGACTGGTACCATTGGTGTAGGTCAACCAGCATGGCACTTGATCCTTGACATAATCCTCATCACGTGAAGTATATGAGAAATGATTAGGCGCTTCGTCTCCTGGCTGAATCTCTGTCACATCGTAGTTGATAGAAGAAGCCTTGACACGTGGAGGGGTTCCTGTCTTGAAACGACCGATTTCGAGGCCCAGTTCCTTGAGATTATCAGCAAGGTTAATAGAAGCTAGGCTGTGGTTAGGGCCTGACGAGTACTTGAGGTCTCCGATGATGATTTCCCCACGGAGGGCTGTTCCTGTCGTCACGATAACAGCCTTGGCAGCATATTCTTGATGAGTCGCTGTACGGACACCGACAACCTTGCCATCTTCCACCAAAATCTCATCAATCATGGTTTGACGAAGGGTCAGATTTTCTTGATTTTCAACCGTCTTGCGCATTTCCTTAGAGTAAAGCTCCTTGTCAGCTTGCGCACGAAGGGCACGGACAGCTGGACCTTTCCCAGTGTTAAGCATCTTCATCTGGATGTAAGTCTTGTCAATGGTCTTGGCCATCTCGCCACCGAGGGCATCGACTTCACGCACGACAATCCCCTTGGCAGAACCACCGATAGAGGGATTACATGGCATGAAAGCCAGCATTTCAATGTTGATGGTCGCAAGTAAGACCTTACAGCCCATACGACTAGCAGCTAGGGATGCTTCTACCCCAGCGTGTCCCGCACCAATTACAATAATATCGTATTCTTCAGTAAAATTATAAGTCATTTCTTAACCTTTCAAAAATTTCTCGTAAATAAGGAACTAACTTCTCCTCCTCTAGAGCTTGAGCCATAGTAACCCATTTAAAGTGCGTATGCTCTTCAGGATCTAATCTGATAATTGGCTTCTTCCCAACCCACTCTGCTTTATAAACTAATCGAGTAAAGACAGTATCCTTAGAGGTATCCAGTTGACTATCTTCGTGAAGAAGTTTGAGCAAACTGCTATCTAGCCTAACTCCCGCTTCTTCAATACATTCTCTAAGAGCTCCATCTCGCGGAAGTTCACCCTTTTCAACCCCACCACCAGGAATATCCCAGTAAATTGGATAAACATTGGGTTGTCCTCTTTTAATTTCCGAACGCTGAATAAGCAAATAATCATCACCACTATGAACAAGTACATGGGCAATAAGCTTAACCATTATTTTCTCCCCTATTCCTCAAGATGGATGTGTCTTAGTTGGCCGTCCCAATCTGGCAGGGCTGTTTTCAAAAAGGCTGGAACTAGATTGATACCCTTAAGCTGATCCAAATCAATCCACTCACAAGGCTGCCTTTTCTCATCTTCCTGCATGGTCAATGGGGCATCCTCAAGCAAGTCCACCAGATAATGAAACTCGATGTTGTGCCAATAGACACCATCTTCTTCAAAACGATTTTCAACAACAAAAGCTAGTTGCCCAGCTTGAGCTTCGACACCCAGTTCTTCCCTCACTTCACGGACTACCGCTTCTTCCGTGCTTTCATTGACTTGGATCGCACCGCCAATTGTGTAATGCTTGCCATTATCTTTGGTAACTAGGAGCTTGCCATTTTGGAGAATCAAGGCTGTCGCCCGAACGCCAAAAACAGTATTCCCCACTTTTGTCCGAAAGTCTTGTTGAGTCATTTTTGTCCTTTCCTCTAAACGACACAAAAACAGTCAAAACTCCAAAGAAGTGCAGGACAAAAAAGCCTGCAACATCCATGAGCTTTGACCATCATTTCTATTGCTTTTATTATTGTAGCAAATTGAGAAAATTTGTCAATCTAAATGTACTGACAAACTTGTCCATCGCGGTAGGCATTGTCAATCAAACCGCCACCGAGACACTCTTCACCATCGTAAAAGACAACTGCCTGTCCTGGTGTGATGGCACGCTGAGGTTCCGCAAAGATGACCTCTGCCTTGTCTCCTTTGACATGGACGGTCACCTTAGAATCAGGCTGACGATAGCGGAATTTTGCTGTGCATTCTAGCGTAAATTCCTCTGGCATATCACGAGTAAAGTGGATTTGGCTAGCTTCTAGGCTGGTTGACATGAGCGAATCATGGTAGAAACCTTGGCCTACATAGAGAATATTCTTGCTTAGGTCTTTTCCGACAACGAACCAAGGTGCATTGTCACCACCGTGTTGCCCACCGATACCAAGTCCACCACGCTGACCAATCGTATAGTACATAAGCCCTGCATGCTCGCCCATATCGCGACCATCCACAGTCATCATGCGACCAGGCTGAGCTGGCAGGTAGTTGCTGAGGAAATTTTTAAAGTTCTTTTCTCCGATAAAGCAAATCCCTGTCGAGTCTTTCTTCTTAGCAGTTGCAAGGCCTGCTTCTTCTGCTAGTCTGCGAACTTCAGGCTTTTCCAAATGTCCTAGTGGGAACATGGTTTTTTGAAGTTGTTCTTGCGAAAGTTGGCTGAGGAAATAAGTCTGATCCTTGCCATTGTCCACGCCACGAAGCATATGAACAATGCCATCCTCATCACGCGCTACTCGAGCATAGTGCCCAGTCGCTACATAGTCTGCCCCCAAGGTCATGGCATAGTCCAAAAAGGCCTTGAACTTGATTTCCTTGTTGCACATAACATCTGGATTTGGCGTGCGCCCTGCACGGTATTCCGCTAGGAAATACTCAAAAACGCGGTCCCAGTACTCTTTTTCAAAGTTGACAGAGTAGTAGGGAATGCCAATCTGGTCTGCCACCTCAGCCACATCCTTGTAATCTTCGGTCGCCGTACAGACGCCGTTTTCATCTGTGTCGTCCCAGTTCTTCATGAAGATGCCAATCACATCGTAACCCTGCTCCTTGAGAAGAAGAGCCGTCACCGACGAATCAACACCACCACTCATCCCCACGACAACACGTGTTTTAGAGTTATCACTCATGGTAAGTCTCCCATCTATTCGTTTATTCACGATTGAAGGTCGTGTGTGCTTCACGATTGAAGGTCGCTTGAGCAGTATTCATTATAACATGCTTGGTTGGAGAAGACAAGAAAGAGGCTGATAATCTGACATTCTATTTGATAGAAACAGAAATATAATTACAAAAAGGGCAATGAACAGTTAAATCTCGATTCTACTTATAAACTTATTTATAAAATAAGCTAAAAATGATATACTGTAATGAGGAGGAAGTCGTACATGATCCCTTTAAGATACTACCATCCATGTACGTAGTACGATTGTGAAAAACTACAAAGATATTCTAACATCAAAAAATACTATTTTTACTATCATTATTGTTGTAGGTCTTGGACTTTTAATAGGTTTAGTCATTCATCAAGAACATATCCAAGCAGAGAGAGGGAACATCGCTCTCAGCAAACAACATAAGAATGGACAAGATGTCGAACAAGTAAAAAATGCTATTAAAAACTTCAATATTGATTCTGAAACGATTATAGAGGATTGGAAAAAAATTCAAGAATTAAAGCCTACCACTGACGAAGGCAAAAAGACATTAACAGATTTTCTTACTTCTACGGCCGATAAAATCACTAATCATTATACTGAAAAAGCTTTAAAATTGGATATAAAGGAATCCGATAGCCAGTTTGAAGATAAACAAGCACTTGAAACAGCCATCACTTCCTTACAAAAAATACTAGAAATTATTAAAAGTGTCAACTCCACAAGCGAACAAGCCACTATTGATGAAAAAATAAAGCCCATTCAAGAACTGATTTCAAAATTCCAAAAGCAAGCTGAAGTCTTGACCAAAAAAGAAGAAGAGCAGAAGTCTAATAAAAAAGAAACAGAAACGACTAGTAACGTTGAGGGAAGAGAAAGCTATTCTTCAGAAGGAGGTAGCTACACTCCAAGCTATACTGAGTCAAATGGGAACAGATATAATTCACAAGCACCTGCAAGCGAGCAATATTCATCTGATGGTGCTAGAAGTGGGGGAAACACTGCTGTCAATACACGAGATCAAGCTACTGATACTGCAGGAGCCCAAGGAGATACGAATACCAATAATAATAGTAATAATGCTGAGGTTCCCGATACTAACAGTAATAATCGCACTAATTCAGCTGGAGAAACTCCAGAATCTCGTCAGCCGTAAGCAATCTTTTATTACTACTATTTAAAAATTGTCTTTTGTCAAATAAAAGCACACAAAAAGAGCCATCCAAGGCTCTTTTTCTATTTCTTAATACCAGCCGTTGTTAAGCCAGAAGTTTTTAGCAGCAGTCCATGAACCGTAGCGTCCTGCAACGTAAGCATCTGCCACACGTTCTTGGTTAGCAGCTGAGTAGTCACCGTTCAAGTATGAATCTGTCAATTGGTAACGTCCGATGTATTGGCCGTTTGTAGCTGTATAGCTACCACCTGATTCTTTTTGTGCAATCCATTCTTTAGCTTCTGCTTCAGATCCACTTACAGTTGCAACTGGTGCTGAAGTTTCTGCTGCAGCAACCGTTTCTTCTGCTGCAGGTGTGCTTGCAGCTGGTGCTGCTTCTTCTACTACTTCTGTAGTTTCTGCTGCTGGAGCTGAAACAGTTTCATCTTGAGCAGCTGGTGCTGCATAAGTAGTTGGCGCTGGTGTTGCAGCAGGCGCTACAGGGCCATCGATAACCAACTCTTGACCAACATAAATCAAATGAATGTTGTCGATGTGGTTGTTTTCTGCCAATTTCTCAACAGTTGTGTTGTGAGTTTCAGCGATTTCTGAAAGTGTATCACCTTCTTTAACAGTGTAAGTTGATGATTCTTGAGCAGATACAAATGATGGAGCAAATACTGTAAACAAGGCAGCTACTCCTGCAAGAGTTGTTTTAATCTTTTTAGTTGTTGATTTCATATTTGAAAATTCTCCTTCTTTCTATAGTTCTATCATACCCTTTAAATATTACCGTTTCTTGACACTTTTATGTAGAAATATTACAAAATTATTTTTTATTTCCCTAAATAAGCTATTTTTTGTTACAAAAGATGCTTTTTTATGCTATTTGTAGTGTAAAAAGGTTTTCATCCACAATTAAAGCCAATACCTTCATTCTTTGATATAATAGAGATAAGAATTTTTATAAGGGGAAACTGATGAAATCACTTCGTTTTCAATCTGTCTTTGATATCATCGGACCAGTTATGATTGGCCCATCTAGTAGCCATACCGCTGGTGCTGTTCGTATTGGGAAGATTGTCTCTTCCATTTTTGATGATACTCCGACAGAAGTCGAATTCCAACTATTTAACTCATTTGCCAAAACCTATCGTGGTCACGGAACAGACCTAGCCCTTGTTGCAGGTATTTTGGGCATGGATACAGATGATCCTGAAATCCCAAACAGCCTGGAGATTGCCCACAAGCGTGGCATCAAGATTGTCTGGACCATTCAGAAAGACAGCAATGCCCCTCACCCAAACACCACTAAAATTACCGTCAAAAATGCTCACAAGACCATCAGCGTGACTGGTATTTCTATCGGGGGAGGGAATATTCAGGTAACCGAACTCAATGGCTTTGCCGTCTCTCTCAATATGAATACACCGACGATCATCATCGTTCATCAAGATATTCCAGGTATGATTGCCCTTGTTACGGAGGCTCTTTCCCGCTATGATATCAATATCGCCCAGATGAACGTTACTCGTGAAAAAGCTGGTGAAAAAGCTATTATGATTATCGAAGTTGACAGTCGCAACTGTGATGAGGCCATCGAAGAAATTCGAAAAATCCCTCATCTCCACAATGTCAATTTCTTTAAATAGGAGGAAGCATGTTTTATTCTATCAAAGAATTGGTCGAGCAAGCAGATCTGGACTTTCAAGGAAATGTCGCAGAACTCATGATTACAACAGAGTTTGAATTGACCGGTCGCGAACGTGAAGAAGTCTTCCTTCTCATGGAACGCAATCTGGAAGTCATGAAAGCCTCTGTCCAACTCGGCCTCAATGAAAATAAATCTCGTAGTGGCTTGACAGGTGGAGATGCTGCCAAATTGGATCACTACATTAAAAACGGAAAAACTCTATCAGATTACACGATTCTCTCTGCTGCCCGAAATGCCATTGCAGTCAATGAACACAATGCTAAAATGGGCTTGGTCTGCGCTACTCCAACCGCTGGAAGTGCTGGCTGTCTCCCTTCTGTTCTCACTGCTGCTATTGAAAAATTAGACCTCAGCCACGAGCAACAGCTGGATTTCCTCTTTGCTGCGGGTGCCTTTGGACTAGTCATCGCAAACAATGCCTCTATCTCAGGTGCTGAGGGCGGTTGCCAGGCCGAGGTTGGTTCGGCCTCTGCTATGAGTGCTGCTGCCTTAACTCTAGCTGCAGGTGGGACACCTTATCAGGCCAGTCAGGCTATTGCCTTTGTCATTAAAAATATGCTGGGCCTCATCTGTGACCCTGTTGCCGGCTTGGTTGAAGTTCCCTGTGTTAAACGTAATGCCATGGGAGCTAGCTTTGCCTTCATCGCAGCAGACATGGCCTTGGCAGGTATCGAATCTAAAATACCTGTGGATGAAGTTATCGATGCCATGTACCAAGTAGGAGCAAGCATGCCAACTGCCTTTCGTGAAACAGCTGAAGGTGGACTCGCTGCCACCCCTACTGGTCGTCGCCTCCAAAAAGAAATTTTCGGAGAATAAGTTTATCAAATAGGAGAAATCATGACCTCTATCACAGCGATTTTTTTCGATCTGGATGGAACCCTCGTTGACAGTTCTATCGGGATTCACAATGCCTTTACCCATACCTTTAAGGAGCTGGGAGTGCCTAGCCCTGATGCCAAAACGATTCGTGGTTTTATGGGACCACCCCTTGAAAGTAGTTTTGCGACTTGCCTGCCCAAAGAACAAATTTCTGAGGCCGTGCAGATATACCGTTCTTACTACAAGGAAAAAGGCATCTATGAAGCTCAACTATTTCCTCAGATTGTAGACTTGCTTGAGGAGTTATCGAGCAATTACCCTCTTTATATCACCACTACAAAGAATACTCCAACCGCTCAAGACATGACTAAAAACTTGGGAATCTATCATTTCTTTGATGGCATTTATGGTTCCAGCCCTGAAGCACCCCATAAGGCAGATGTCATTCGCCAAGCCTTGCAGACACATCAACTAGCACCGGAACAAGCCATCATCATCGGAGATACCAAGTTTGATATGCTTGGAGCTCAAGAAACAGGCATTCAGAAATTGGCCGTCACTTGGGGATTTGGAGAGCAAGCAGATCTACTAAACTATCAACCTGATTATATGTCCCACAAACCCTTAGAAGTTTTGGAGTATTTTCAATAACATAGACTGGGCGACAACCCCATTTCAGAAGAAAATAAAGTAATACTCAATGAAAATCAAAGAGCAAACTAGCCGCAGGCTGCTCAAAACACTGTTTTGAGGTTGCAGATAAAACTGACGAAGTCAGCTTAAAACATGGTTTTGAGGTTGTAGATAAGACTGACGAAGTCAGTTACCTATACCTATGATACCTACGGCAAGGCGACATTGACGTGGTTTGAAGAGATTTTCGAAGAGTATAAGTCTCTACATAACAAAACGCATATTACCAAGGTTCTTCTGAACTGATAATATGCGTTTTTCTTTTTTATTCAACGTGGGTTGTTTGATTGGCAAAGGCGATAATGGCTTGCTTCAACTCATCTCCACTAAGAGTGCGGAACTCTTCAATCTTTTGATCGATGGCTTCTAGAGGCATGACATTAACCTTACCAACGAAAATCTTATCCATAACCTGATTGTCAACGAGTTCGGTTGATACCAAGAGTTCTTCGTAAAGTTTTTCGCCTGGGCGGATTCCAACTTCAACAATTGGAATTTCGCTCTCAGTGTGTCCACTTAGAAGGACCATTTTCTTGGCCAAGTCATAAATCTTGACTGGTTTGCCCATATCAAGGATAAAGACTTCCCCATCTTTGGCATAAGCGCCAGCATGGATAACCAAACGGCTAGCTTCTGGAATAGTCATAAAGTAACGGGTCATACGGAAGTCTGTCACCGTTACAGGACCACCTTCAGCAATCTGGCGTTCAAAGACTGGAATGACACTACCACGGCTACCAAGTACATTCCCAAAACGAACTGCACAGTAGGTTGATTGGCTACGTTGGTTAAAGCCAGTGACAATCAACTCAGCCACTCGCTTGGTTGCTCCCATAACATTTGGTGGATTAACCGCCTTATCTGTCGAAATCATAACCATCTTAGGTACTTTGGCTTCATCAACAGCCTTAGCAACGTTGTAGGTTCCACGGATATTGTTTTTGAAGGCTTCTTTTGGATTGCGCTCCATCATAGGAACGTGCTTGTGGGCTGCCGCATGATAAACAATAGCTGGCTTGTACTTTTCAAAGACTTGCAAGAGACGATCATAGTCTTGAATATCTGCGATAACTGGTACATAATCAATCCCTTGGAACTTGCGAATCAATTCATGATAAACAAGGTAGATTGAGTTTTCCCCATGACCGAGCAAAACAATGCGTTCAGGATTGAAACGGCTAACTTGTCGACAGATTTCAGAACCGATTGAACCACCAGCCCCTGTGACTAAGATTGTCTTACCTGTCAGTTCTGCGCCCAGACGCGATTCATCAAGACGAATTTCCTGACGGCCCAAAAGGTCTGTGATATCAATCTTCTGGAAGCCTCCACCTGCTTGGTGAAGTCCTTGAACAACCGTTTCAACCTTAGGCATCTTGTAACATTTGACACCCAGCTTATTACACATCTGCAAGATACGTTCATATTCTGACGGGTCAAGCGACGGAATCGCAACGATAACACGCTCGATTTGATGGCGTTTGGCTAATTCAGGAAGATCCTCATATGAACCCAAAACAGGGATTCCACCAAGTTTTTGACCCTTTTTCTTAGAATCCTTGTCCAAAATACCGACAAGTTCTAATTCACTGGTTGGATGTTGGTAACTATCCATAAAGAGAGCTCCACCATCACCGGCACCAATCAAGAAAGTCCGACGGTGTTCTCCATCACCACTTCCCTTTTTGCGTTTGGAGTAGATTAACTGCCAAGTAATCCGTGGCAATAAAATCAAGAAAGTACTCAACAAGATAAAGAGAAAGATAAAACGGATAGAGAAGAGGGGCAAGAAGGCATAGCAGATACTATATGACAAGATACTGCTAGCAGTCACACCAAAAAAGATTTTCATGAAATCCGTAATCTTGCTGTAACGACTAATACTAGCGTTCAATCCCCAAAATCCAATCATCAATTGATAGAACAGGAAGGCCAAACTCGTATAGATAATGTAGTCAACAGGTGCTGGATTAATCAAGCCGTAGAATAAAATATAAGATACAATGATGGAAACCACCATACTCAAAATATCAAATATTCCCCAGAAAACCTGTTTTTGTTGTTTATTTAAAATTTCCACCAGATCAATCACATAATCTGTGAGTTTTTTATTCATAGAAATTTACTCCTCCTTAAAAGAGTTTTACTATATTGTTATTGTAGCATATTTTAATTTATTTGGCTTATTTTTCCAAATAAATTACTGTTCTCTTGTACTTCTTCTTCCATTTAAATCCTCTAATTAAACCTACAATCGTCCCAAGGCCATAAGCAAAGTGAATGGAAAATAAAAGAAAGGGCATCACAATTAGAAATCCATTTTTATGTTTTAATAAAGTCAGCAAAGTGAGTAATGACAAAAGTAGAAAATAGGCACCTAATAGTAAAGTTATGAATACGAATGTGATCGGTAACAATACTAGACTAAACACAAGACTCAAAACAAATAAACAAGGGACATAGTGAAATAGTGATAAACACTTAGGCTGAACATGTGTTGTCAAGCCAATCCACAAACCATTTGAATATTTTTGATGCAACATTTTCTTGAATGTTGGTCGAATATACTGATAAGATAGAATACTTGGGCTATAACGGATTTTATAACCATGCTCTCGAATTCTATAATGAATATCATTATCTTCAGTTCGTCCAAGTTGCTCATTTACTAAACCGACCTTCTGGAAAACCTCTCGTTTATACATCCCATGAAAAATGGAAGAAACATATCTATCCTCAGAACTATTTCGGTAATTGGCAATGCTACTACCAAACATATTTTCCTCAACAAGATGCAGGATCTCTGCCCATTTTCCCTTTTCTTCAACAATCGTCGGTCTAGGTCCCCCACAAACAGATTCACCTTGTTGAATAACAGCCACATTGTTCATTACAAAACTCTCAGTAACTTTTGAATGGGCATCAATTTTTAAAATAAGATCTCCTACAGAATGTTTAACGCCCAAGTTAAAACCACTAGCTTGATTTTTCTTAGGATTGTTATACAATCTAATTGAGTTAAACTCTATATCTTCCTTTATAAATTCCTGAATGATAGCTGTGGTCCCATCCGTAGACATAGCATTTATAAATAGAATTTCAATATTCTCTTTAGGATAGGTTTGATTTTTTAAGTCTTCAATTAGACCAGGCAAATATTTTTCTTCATTGTATGCACTGATTACAATGGATACGAGAAGACTGTCAACATTTTGAGTCACTACTACTCTCCTGAATTTTTCCTTCCACTATTTTATCATAATTTTCAAGACTTTCCCATTTTTATCTTGAAAGCCAGAAACCTTACTTGACATTATAGGGAAAAAACCTTAAAATAAGCTGTTATTAAAATCAGCTAGAAGAGGTAATATATGAAAAAGCAATCACTCTTTTTTGTTCCAGGTATTATCCTGATTGGTGTTTCCTTGCGGACTCCTTTTACTGTTTTACCCATTATTTTGGGAGATATTTCGCAAGGGCTGGGAGTAGAAGTTAGTTCGCTTGGTGTCTTGACCAGCCTTCCTCTCCTCATGTTTACCCTCTTCTCGCTCTTTTCTACCCGACTGGCTCAGAAAATTGGCTTAGAGCATCTCTTTACCTACAGCCTCTTCTTCTTGACCATTGGCTCTCTGATTCGACTAATCAATCTGCCCCTGCTCTATCTAGGAACCTTGATGGTTGGGGCAAGTATCGCAGTCATCAATGTGCTGCTTCCTAGTCTCATCCAAGCCAATCAACCAAAGAAGATTGGTTTTCTGACCACCTTATATGTAACCTCTATGGGGATTGCGACGGCTCTGGCTTCCTATCTAGCTGTGCCTATTACACAAGCCAGTTCTTGGAAAGGACTTATCATCCTCCTCACCCTGCTCTGCCTAGCAACTTTTTTGGTCTGGCTACCAAATCACCGCTATAATCACAGACTGGCTCTACAAACCAAACAAAAAAGCAAAACAAAGGTCATGCGTAATAAACAAGTCTGGGCAGTGATTGTCTTTGCCGGTTTTCAATCCTTGCTCTTTTACACCGCTATGACCTGGCTACCTACCATGGCTATCCACGCAGGCCTATCCAGTCACGAAGCTGGCTTGCTGACATCTATCTTTTCTCTGATTAGCATTCCTTTTTCAATGACCATCCCAAGCCTGACAACCAGCTTGTCTACTCGCAACCGTCAGCTCATGCTCACTCTGGTTTCACTAGCTGGTGTGGTCGGCATTTCCATGCTCTTTTTCCCGATCAATAATTTCATTTACTGGCTTGCCATCCATCTCCTCATCGGAACCGCAACAAGCGCCCTCTTCCCTTATCTCATGGTCAACTTTTCACTCAAGACAAGCGCTCCTGAAAAGACAGCCCAATTGTCCGGTCTATCTCAAACAGGAGGCTATATCCTGGCAGCCTTTGGACCGACTCTCTTTGGTTACAGTTTTGACCTCTTCCACTCTTGGGTACCAGCTGTAGCTGCTCTCTTACTCGTCGATATCCTGATGACTGTGGCCCTCTTTACAGTGGACAGAGCTAATAAAATCCTCTAAACTTCTAGTTTTTACTAGGAGTTTTTTATATATAAAAATTTTACACATTTTTCTTGACAGGGCTTTCTTTTAGATGTACAATGTATGTGTAGAAAAATTATATATAAAAATCTTACATATTAGAAAAGGAGGTTTCCCATGTACTTTCCAACATCCTCTGCCTTGATTGAATTTCTCATCTTGGCCGTACTGGAGCAGGATGATTCTTATGGTTATGAGATTAGCCAAACCATTAAGCTGATCGCTAATATCAAAGAATCTACACTCTATCCCATTCTCAAAAAATTGGAGGGCAATAGCTTTCTGACAACCTATTCTAGAGAGTTCCAAGGTCGCATGCGCAAATACTACTCCTTGACAAATGGTGGTATAGAACAGCTCGTGACCCTAAAAGATGAATGGGCACTTTATACAGACACCATCAATGGCATCATAGAAGGGAGTATCCGCCATGACAAGAACTGAATACCTGACTCAGCTAGAACTCTATCTCAAAAAACTGCCTCAGGCTGACCAAATTGAAGCCATGGACTATTTCAGGGAACTCTTTGATGATGCTGGAGTCGAAGGAGAAGAAGAACTCATCGCTAGCTTGGGAACTCCCAAAGAAGCAGCCCACGAAGTTCTCTCCAATCTTCTCGATAAAAAAATCAATGAAGCGCCCGCTCAAAAAAATAACCGACAAATTTTACATATCGCCTTGTTAGCCCTCCTTGCAGCACCCATCGGTATTCCTCTGGGAATCGCCATCCTCGTGGCTCTGTTCGGAATTCTTGTGGCTGCTTTGACTGTCATTCTGGCTTTCTTTGCAGTTTCCATACTTGGTATCATCGGCGGATTTCTATTTTTAGTTGAAAGTTTCACTGTCCTCGCCCAAGCTAAATCAGCCTTTATCTTGATTTTCGGTTCTGGTTTACTGGCCATCGGTGCTTCGTCTCTGGTCTTACTAGGCATTTCCTATGTAGCCCGCTTCTTCGGCCTACTCATTGTTCGCCTGGTGCAATTTGTTCTTAAAAAAGGAAAGAGAGGTGACCAGCATGCGTAAATGGACAAAAGGATTTCTCATTTTTGGTGTGGTGACTACCGTTATCGGCTTTATCTTGCTTTTTGTAGGCATCCAATCTGACGGGATTAAGAGCCTACTTGCCATGTCCAAGGAGCCTGTCTATGATAGTCGGATGGAAGAGTTGACCTTTGGCAAGGAAGTCGAAAACCTAGAGATTACTCTCCACCAACACGCGCTGACCATCACAGACTCTTTCGATGATCAAATCCACATTTCTTACCATCCATCTATTTCTGCTAACCATGATCTTATCACAAATCAGAACGATAAAACGCTGAGCCTAACGGATAAAAAACTGTCTGAAACTCCATTTCTCTCTTCTGGAATTGGCGGGATTCTCCATATCGCAAGTAGCTACTCTAGTCGTTTTAATGAAGTTATTCTCCAAGTTCCAAAGGGAAGAAGTCTAAAAGGGATCAACATCTCAGCAAATCGCGGTCAAACCAGTATCACTAATGCTAGTCTTGAAAATGCGACCATCAATACCAATAATAGCTATCTCCTCCGAATTGAAGGAAGTCGTATCAAAAACAGTAAACTCACAACACCAAATATTATCAATATCTTTGATACAGACCTTACAGATAGTCAGCTAGAGTCAACAGAACATCACTTCCACGCTGAAAATATCCAAGTTCACGGCAAGGTGGAATTAACTTCTAAAGACCATCTCTCAATCACTCTGACGCAAAAAGAAAGCCAACGAATTAATTGGGACATCTCAAGTAACTATGGTTCTATCTTACAAGCCACAAGAGAAAAACCTGGATCAAAATACACAGAATTAAGCAACCCTTACAAAACTGAAAAAGCTGGTGTCAAGGATCAACTCATTGCTAGAGCTGATAATGATATCACTCTAGTATCCACACCAATCAGACGTTGACAAAAGCGCTTACATCTGCTACTATGGAAGCATATTTACCTAACTAAAAAGGAGGTTCTACCATGAAACAAGAATGGTTTGAAAGTAATGATTTTGTAAAAGCAACAAGCAAGAACAAACCTGATGAACAGTCCCAAGATGTTGCAGACAAGGCTGAAGAAAGGATAGCCGATCTCGATACACCAATTGAAGAAAATACTCAGTTAGAGGAGGAAGTCTCTCAAGCTGAAGCCGAACTAGAAAACCAGCAAGAAGAGAAAATTGAAACTCCTGAAGACAGTGAAGCGAGAACAGAAATAGAAGAAAAGAAGGCATCCAGTTCTACTGAAGAAGAGTCAGACATTTCTAAAGAAACAGAAAAAGTCACTATAGCTGAAGAGAGTCAAGAAGCACTTCCTCAGCAAAAACCAACCACGAAAGAGCCCCTTCTTATCAGTCAATCCTTAGAAAGTCCCTATATCCCCGACCAAGCTCCAAAATCTACGGATAGATGGAAAGAGCAAGCGCTTGATTTTTGGTCTTGGCTAGTGGAAGCAATCAAATCTCCTACAAGCAGTCTTGAAACAAGTAGCACACACAGTTACACAGCCTTTCTTTTGCTCATTCTGTTTTCTGCATCTTCCTTTTTCTTTAGTATCTACCACATCAAACAAGCCTACTATGGACATATAGCAACTATCAACAGCCACTTCCCTGAACAATTTGCTTCATTAAATCTCTTTTCGATTATCTCTATCCTAGTAGCAACAACACTCTTCTTCTTTTCATTCCTCTTGGGTAGTTTCGTGGTGAGACGATTTATCCACCAAGAAACTGACTGGACCCTAGAAAAGGTTCTCCAACAATATAGTCAACTCTTGGCAATTCCAATCATCCTCACTGCTATTGCTAGTTTCTTTGCCTTCTTTGATAGCCTACGATTTACAGCCCTCTTGTGTGTGATTAGCATTGGAATCATTCTGCTTGCTAGCCTTCATATCATTACAAGACCTAGTCAAGCAAGTGAAACTGACTCCTTCTATCAATTATTCTTGTCTGTCCTTGTGAACGGAGTCATTATCCTCCTCTTCTTTGTAGCTGAAGTGGCACTGATTGGAGATTATCTTCGTATCTTGGCCTTTCTTTAAGATTCAATCCTGTCATCCATGGCAGGATTTTTTCTATATCAAAAAGCAAGTCAATTGACCTGCTTCTGCTTTACTTTTCTTGTGCTAATGTTTTAAAATCTTTTTCTAAGATGGGTTGTATTTCTAATTGATTGGCGTCTAGTTGGTGGTAAGATGCTGATGGTAGTGACTCTAGGAATTTTGCATAGTCTAAGCGAGCAATGGCTTCATAGTCTTCTGGTTTAGAGCCATCTCCTGTGATTTGAACCAAGTCAATCTCCCACTGCACTTCCTTATCCACCAATTGCTCAATATAGGCAGCAGGAACAAATGGTTCTCTCGGTAAAACGGTCTTGACCCCTTGAGCCAGATGGTAAACACCGTGAACTTGTCCTTCTCCATCCTGATAGAAGGAAACTCTTGCAAAGTAAGCATCTGTCTCTTGAACCGCACGCACACGCGCTTCAAATTGAGCCAAGCCATCTTCCCCTAAAAAGCTTTTCAAATCCTCATGACTAAAGAAAACAGGATTAAAAATTCCTTGGCAAATCGTAAAACGAGCCGCAGTGTCTGCAATATGAGCTTGAATACTTGCTTGGAAATAAGCTTCAAAGTCAAAACCATCTAGTCCTTCAACCTCAGTTCCTGTATAAGCAAGCAGGGCTTCTAAAAATGACTTGATAATCTGCCAGTCTGTCTTCGTTAGTAGGTCAGGAAGATCGATACGGTAAGCCTTTTGACCATCAACATAACTAACTTTAAAGAGAAATTGTGATTGGCCCACTATCGCACACTCGATATACTCGAGACGGTTAAGAGGTTGACGGAGATAGACTGCATCATAGCTATGTGACTCCAAACCATCTACCAAGGCCAAGATAGACTTGGCAGTCAAAATTTCCTGTTCTCCTAAAATGCTCTGTTTATTTGGAATAAAAAATGTTTTCGTCATAACTGAACTCCTTTGAAATCGTTTACATATAGTATACCTTATTTTCCTGAAAGATACAGAAACAAACTTTAGATTTTTGAGTAAAAAGCATAGAAAAACAGCCCCTGAGGACTGTTTGATCTTATACAGTAGCTACTTGATCCAAGCTTTCACCGATAGCGGCTAGGCGCTCGACAACTTCAGCTTGTGTTAATTCATTTTCTGAAACATAGCGGTTACGTGGGTGAACACGACACTCGTGTGAGCATCCACGAAGGTACTTGTCTTCATTTTCTTCTGATGTCAAGATACGACGGTTACAGAATGGATTTCCACAGTTGACATAACGTTCACATGGTGTTCCATCAAACCAATCTTTCCCTACGATAGTTGGGTTGACATGGTTAACATCTACGGCAATACGCTCGTCAAAGACGTACATTTTTCCATCCCAAAGCTCACCTTGGACTTCTGGGTCTTTACCGTAAGTTGCAATTCCTCCGTGCAATTGACCAACATCTTTGTAGCCTTCACGCACCATCCAGCCTGAGAATTTCTCACAGCGAACGCCACCTGTACAGTAAACAACAACACGCTTGTCCATGAATTTTTCTTTGTTGTCACGGACCCACTGTGGCAACTCACGGAAGTTGCGGATATCTGGGCGGATAGCCCCACGGAAATGTCCTAGGTCGTACTCGTAATCGTTACGTGTGTCAAGGACAACTGTATCTTCGTCAAGAAGAGCTTCTTTGAACTCTTTTGGAGACAAGTAGGCACCTGTTGTTTCAAGTGGGTTGATGTCGTTGTCAAAGTCGTTGTCTTCCAAACCAAGGTGGACAATTTCTTTCTTGTAGCGAACAAACATCTTCTTGAAGGCTTGTTCATTTTCTTCGTCAATCTTGAACCACAGGTTTTCCATACCTGGGAGGCTGTGAACGTAGTCCATGTATTTTTGAGTTGTTTCATAATCACCTGAAACTGTTCCGTTAATTCCCTCGTCAGCGACTAGGATACGGCCTTTAAGGCCGATTGATTTACAGAAGGCCAAGTGGTCTGCAGCAAATTGCTCTGCATTTTCAATTGGAGTGTAAAGGTAGTAAAGTAAGACACGAATATCTTTTGCCATAAGATTTGTTCTCTTTTCTATTCTTAAATTTTCAGAATTTTTTATTTATCAATATTAGTATACCTGCTTAAGAAAACGAATGCAATTTATTTGACTGGAAATTTATAGAAAGAGTCCTATCCCTGTACTTCATCAGTAGCCATAGCGAATAGCAGATAATTCTCTCAATTTTTTGATCTGCTCAGCTTGATTTTCTGATAACATCAGCTTATTATCAATCAACACACGTGAGATGTCAACATTCATTTGACTCAAAATAAATGGAGTAGAGGTCCCATCGTCCTCTAATCGTCTTTTATAACTCACTAACAGATTTTTCAAGGGAGTCAGCTGAGGCGTATCCTTTATGTCTTCTAGTAGATGATCTATGATAGTCATGGCTTCACAACGTCTTTCGCTTCCTCCTGCAAACCATTTTAATGGTGTCATTCTTATTTCCCTCCTTAAATTGAAAAGCTATCATTCCTAACTCTCGCGTCAGTATTTACCCAAACACCCTCTGTAAAAAAGTCAGCAAAAATGGTAATGTCGCGAAAATATTATTAATCACATGCACCGCATAGGAAGGATAAATGCTCTTGGTATAGCGGGTCAAACTAGCAAAGATGATGCCAGATGTTGCAAAGACGAAGATATCTAACAAACTAGGCAGGCTTGAAAAATGAGGAAGAGCAAATAAAATGGACGGAAGAAGCAAATCAAGGCCAAATCTCGAATGCTTAAAAAAGGCGTGTTGCAGTAATCCTCTATAGATTAGCTCTTCCATAAGTGGAGTCAGAAAGAACAAAGTTATATAGATACCTAGCTCAGCAAAGTTAGTCTCACTATAACCTATCAATACAGCCCAACCTTCAGCAGTTGACTGAACATGTTTAGCTGTCTGAACGTTAAAAGAGATCTGGAGCACTACCACTAATACTGTCAAAATCGAATACCAAAGCCATTTTTTTCTTGGAATGTGAAAGAGATAACCATGACCTGTCTTAACCAGAATCCAAATCATGACTCCGCTAAATAGCACACTCAAGATATTTCGAATCCAGAAAAAATTTCCTATCTGAGAAGAAAATTGCCAATAATTTTGGACAATAAGCGTCAGCTGAGAAAGACCAAATACGAAAAATAAGTAAGAGAAGACTGCACTTATTTTGAATAGAAGTTGATACTTTTTCATGTGAACCCTCCTTTGTAAACTTGGAACATCTCTAATATAAGCTATATTTTCCTAAATCCTTACTCCAAATCCAAAATGGTACTTGAGATTTCCTGAATGGTTAAATAGTGATAAAAAACATGGATATCTATGATCTCTCGTTTCAAAAAATCACTGCCTCCCCCAGACCAACCTGAGGAAAACAGTGATTCAGTTTTTAGGAGTTAGGAATGAATACACGAAATCAATTGATTTTATGATTTTTTGTTTTTCAAGAATTCATCGTATTGTTTTTGCATTTCGTTCAATACTTTATCGTAGGCACCTTCAGATTTCAATTTTTCCATCAATTCTGGAATAGCTTTGTCTGGGTCTACAGTACCAGTGTTGATAGCTGTATCGAATTGTTGCATTGTGTTAGAGATTGCTGAGATTTCAGATTTCACACTGTCAGTGTTAAAGATGAATCCAAGTGCTGGAGATTCTTTAGCTTCTGCCAATTGTTTCTTAGAATCTTCGATTTGTTGGTCTGTAACGTTTTCGTTGATGTAAAGAATCCAGTTGTTACCTGTGTTCCATCCACCCATGTGAGTGTTTCCTTTGTATCCATCAAGGACACGAACACGGTTTTCTTTACCTTCAATTTTTTCCCAGTTCTTGCCTTCTGGACCGTAAACAAGACCGTTCAAGAGTTCTGGGTTAGTGTTCAAGAGGTTCAACACTTCCATTGATTTTTCTTTGTTCTTAGAGTTGTTTGAGATGACAAAGTTAGCAACTTGTGTTGTTTGGTTTTTCTTGATGAAGTTAGTGATTGGTTTGATTTGGATATCTTTGTTCGCAACACGTGAAAGCAAGCTGTTACCATAGTCAGCTGGTCCTACTGTTTCTTCACGAACGAACCAAGTATCTTGTTGAAGGTCAAATGAAGTATCGCTTGTTGCTACATCTTTTGGAATGTATCCAGCTTCATAGAATTTGTGAAGAGTCTTCAAGTGTTCTTTAAAGCGAGGCACTTCGTAACGGTTTACGATCTTAGTAGTGTCCCCTTCAAGGTCGATAACGAATGGAAGTCCATTTGGAACTGGGTAGTCAAAGTTATCAGATGGGATGAAGTTCTTAGTAACCGCAAATGGCACTACATCTGGAGCTTTTTCTTTGATTTGTTTCAAGACTGGTTCAAGTGTTTCATATGAAGTGACACCTGAAATATCGATACCGTATTTAGCAAGGAGAGTTCCGTTGAAGGCGAAGTTTTGAGATGATGCAACGTTGGCTGCAACTGGAACTGCGTAAATTTTACCGTTAATGCTGTTACCTTTGATATAAGCTGGGTCAAGTGCTTTGTAGAGCTCTGCTCCTTCTTTCTTATACAAGTCAGTCAAGTCAGCATAAGCACCTTTTTGAGCATTTACAACATAGTTAGATGCAAAGGCGATATCATAGTTTTCACCAGATGATGTGATAACTGACATTTTCTTATCATAGTCACCCCATCCAAGATATTGGATATCCAATTTAGCACCAACTTTTTCTCCGATGATTTTGTTGGCATTTTCTAGCAATTCATCCAAGTTATCTGGTTTGTCCCCGATTTGGTACATTTTGATAACAGGTTTTTCACCTGAAGCTGAGTCAGCAGCTTTTTTGTTACCTGAAAGGTTTCCACAAGCAGCAAGACCAGCAGCCAAAGCGACTACGCTAGCAGATGCAAAAGCATATTTTTTCCAGTTTTTCATGACAAAAACTCCTTTTTTTATTTTTAAACTTATAAACAATGTAATGATCTTATACTCAATGAAAATCAAAGAGCAAACTAGGAAACTAGCCGCAGGCTGCTCAAAACACTGTTTTGAGGTTGTAGATGAAACTGACGAAGTCAGTAATCATACCTACGGCAAGGCGACGTTGACGCGGTTTGAAGAGATTTTCGAAGAGTATTAACTTCACACAAGGGAAGTTGGGAACTGAGAAATGATTTTTCTCAACAAGCACTATTCTTTCACACCACCGATAGTCAAACCTTTTACAAAGTAGCGTTGGAAGAATGGATATAGAATCGCGATTGGAAGGGTTGCGACCACAACCATGGCCATACGACCTGTTTCTTTCGGAAGAGCAACTCCCAGTTGACCAGAGAGGCCGACTGCTTTTGCGATGTAGTCCATATTTTGTTGGATTTGCATGAGCAAATATTGCAATGGATACAAGTTGTCACTCTTGATATAAAGAAGGGCGTTGAACCAGTCATTCCAGAAACCTAGAGCTGTCAAAAGCGTAATGGTTGCGATACCTGGTAGTGACAATGGCAAACAGATTTGGAAGAAGATCCGGGCTTCACTGGCACCATCGATACGAGCAGATTCAAGAATGGCTTCTGGGATAGTCTTCTTGAAGAAGGAACGCATCAAGATGATGTTAAATGGTGAGAGAAGCATTGGAACAATCAAGGCCCAAACTGTATCACCGAGTTGAAGCAAACGAGTGACCACGATATAGCCTGGTACCAAACCAGCGTTGAACAACATACTAAGAAGGGCAAAGATCGTAAAGAATCTGCGATACTTAAAGGTTGTCCGTGAGATGGCGTAGGCATAGGTTGTTGTGATAAAGACGTTTGTGATAGTCCCCACCACTGTTACAAAGACTGAGATGAAGAGGGCTTGGAGGATTTTATCCTTAAACTGTGCCAAGAACTCAAAACCGTCTAATCCAAATTGAGATGGGAAGAAGCTATATCCATTTTGGAGGATACTCTTTTCATCTGTCACCGAAATAACGATAACGAAAACAAAGGGTAGGATACAAGAGAGGGCGATCAAACCAGAAATAATACTGAAGAAGATATCTGCTTTCTTACTGAAGGAGTGAATGCCGACATTATCAATTTTTTCTTTTTTAATTTTCTTTTCTGCCATATTCTCCTCCTTTCTAGAACAAGGCTGAGTTTGGATCAACTCGTCTTGCAAGTAAGTTTGATAGGATAACCAGAATCAAACCAACAACTGATTGGTAGAGACCTGCCGCTGAAGCCATCCCGATATCCGCTGTCTGAGTCAAACCATTATAAACATATACGTCCAAGACGTTGGTTACGTTATAAAGCTGACCAGCATTGTGTGGGATTTGGTAGAAGAGACCAAAGTCTGCACGGAAGATGTTTCCGACTGCAAGGATGGTCAATACAGTTACCAATGGTGTCAACTGCGGAATGGTTACATTGCGAATTCGTTGCCATTTGCTGGCCCCATCCACTGTCGCTGCTTCGTAGTAGGTTGGATCAATTCCCATGATTGTCGCATAGTACATGACACTGCTATATCCAAAGCCTTTCCAAATACCTAGGAAAAGTAGGAGATATGGCCAGATACCCAAGTCAGCGTAGAAATTGACTTCCTTCATCCCAATAGACTCTAGGAAATGATTGAATACCCCTTTATCAATGTTTAAGAAGGCATCTGTAAAGAAACTGATGATAACCCAAGACAAGAAGTAAGGGAACAACATGGAAGTTTGGAAGATCTTAACCATTCTCTTAGAACGGAGTTCACTTAGGATGATAGCAATCCCTACTGATACAATCAAACCGATAAAGATAAAGCCGAGATTGTAGAGGACAGTATTTCGAGTAATGATAAAGGCGTCTTTTGAACTAAATAAGAATCTGAAATTATCGAGTCCAACCCATTTACTATTCACGATACTATCTATGAATCCATTACTGGTCATGTGGTAGTCTTTAAAGGCAACCACGTTTCCAAATACTGGAATGTAGAAGAATAGAATCAACCAGAGTGTCCCTGGCAAAACCATCAAGAGAAAGATCCAGTTGTCTCTCAAGGTTTTTGAAAACTTATTCATAATTTCCTCCCTTTTTATTTTGATATCTATCTAAAAATTCCTTTTTAGACTTTTGATAACGATTACATTATTAGTATACTCCTATTTGAAGGTTAGGTTAAACTACTAATTATAGAAAAAACTCCACAAATTATTTTATGTGGAGTACTTGTTTAAGAAAGGGATGTTTCACGAGAAACACTCTGAGTAAGGCACGGTGTTCTTGTTTTTAAGTTGTATAAATGGTTGAAGCTGTCGCAATAGTATGCCACTGGTTGGCTGTTGTGGCTGCGAAGTCCTTGTCTGCGTAGAAGTCTGTAAATGGCAGAATTTCCACTTCTAACTCATCGATGCGGTCAATCTGACCAGCCAGATAAGCTTCGATACGGCTTTCTGCTCGCTTAATGCGTTGCAAGAGTCCACCCATGCGGATATCGACCGTATCCAAGCCAAAGACCTTGTTTTCTTTCAGCCATTGGTGGCTAAAGAGGGCATGGAAGTCTTCAATTTGGCTTCTGAGTTCTGGTAATTCTTGCCTTGCGATTTCTTGCAGACTTCCTTTATCATCTGCTTGGTAAGCCTGACGAATGCGTCGTCCCACATCGACTTTGCTACTTAAAATGGCATTCAACTGAGCCTGCGTTTCAAAGAGGTAGGCATAGTTGCCAGCTTTTTCTTTAATGTTAGCAAGCGTCTCAGCAGCCTGAGCGAAGTGCGGTTTGTCCTGTTCAGGTGTCATGTGTCGGTCAAGGATTGGACAGAGAACATCCTGATAAAAGACATAGCGGTTGGGATTAATCCCGCTGAGATTGCCTGGTAGATCTGGTAAGAGGTTAGCAAGGTCAATCTGCATAAATTCCTCAACTGATAGGCCTGTATTGGTCTGAAAATGAGCAGACAAACGGTCTAGGTCATTGCGGTAGCTGAGTTCTGCCCAGATTTGCAAGCTTGGTAGGACAGCGAATTGGGCAGTTTCACCACCATTGTCCCCCCAACCCGTCACGATGACTTCTTTGATATCATTGGCACGACAGGCCTTGTTCGCTTCAAGAGCGATAAGACGGCTGAAATGGTTATTGGGTGTGAAACCAATCCACTTCCAAGCTCCCCCTGCAAAGGCAAGGTCATGGCTAATATTGTGATGGTTGCGGAAGTTGCGATTGTATTTTTCCTCGCTATCCTGATAATAGTCCCAGTAAACCAAGGTCACTCGGTCTTTGAGATGGTCTAGGTAGACACGAGTTTCTTCTGGAATTTCCACATCACGGTCGTACTGACCATCTGCTGACATGAGTTTAAAGAACATATCGCTCCACATCTGGCAGTGGAAACCATATTTGTCAGCAATATCCAGCACGCGCTCCAAGTGTTGGCACATGAGGAGACTACGATCCACAACACCGTTCAGAATCAAGTAGCGTCCCAAACCAACCAAGTGGGCTTCGTCCATCCCGATATTGACCTTACGAGTTTGCAGTTTAGACAGAGTGGCAAACATACCATCAATCAGGTCATAAACTTTTTCTTCGCCAATGAGAAGAATATCCTCCACATCACGGAGTTGCTGGACTTCTTTGACACCCCATTTAACAAAGGCTGACAAGTGGGCCAAAGTCTGGATACATGGCACAAAGGTCATATCAAACTGCTGGGCATAGGCTTCGATTTCCTGCAATTCCTCAGCTGAGTAGGCTCCACGGAAATAGCCAAAGTAAGGATGCCCTTCAATCTGGTAGGTGTCTTCCATGTAAAGCTCAAAGGTTGAGTAGCCCATGAGAGCCAAGACCTCAATCATCTGCTTGGCAGAAGCCACATTCAGCACCGCATTTCGCGAACAGTCTGCCATGTAGGCTAGATCTTCGTAAGCTGCTTGTTCTTCAATCTCTACCCTGTCACCTTCTGCTAGAGCTGTTGCCAACAAGGATAAGGCACGGTAGAGTTGGTAGGATTTGCGGTAGGTCAATTGATAGTGACTACTCTCACCCTTGATAGAGATAGAGGCTCGGTCAGACTGGGCGACAGCTACTTCGACATCTGGTAGAGAAATGTGCTTTTGAAGCAACTCTATAGCTTGATGTTGTTTACTGCTAATTCCTGTAAATCTTACCATTGATTTTCCTCCTGTAACCAGTTGACAAGGGCACCGTAGAGATTGGCATCTGCATGATAGGTGCAGGCTTGGATGACGGGTGTGACCGTGTATTCTTCGTAGGTATCAACAAAGTCATCTACAGCTTTTTTGACCCCTTGAATAAAATCTGGATTTTGACTGATAGAGCCTCCCAGACTGATGACATCTGGATCGATGAGATACTGGATATTGAGCAAGCCTTGCGCCAAATTACGATTCATCCGCTCAATGGCTTCTTGACAAAGGGCATTTCCTGCTTCGGCTTCTTGGTAAATTTTGCGACCGTCCCAGTCAGTCTGACCAGATTTTTCAATCACGTATCGCACCATATTTCCAGTTGACGCTAATTGCGACCAGTTGTTGAGCTTTTCAGCAGGGGCAAGAGTTGTCATGTAGCCAAATTCTCCACCCAGACCGTGGCGACCTCGATGAAGTCTACCATTGATAATCATGGCTCCGCCAATCCCTGTCCCAATCACGACACAGGCTGCATTTTCAAGTTCTGGATGAGCCAGTAATTCACTGAGTCCAACGCAGTTGGCATCATTTTCCAGATGGACAGGAATCTGATAAGAGCTAAGCGCCTCATACCAAGAAAATCCGTGAATGTAGGGTACTGCACTGAAGCCATCAATCACACCTGTCTCTTGATTGACCGCGCCTGGAACGCTCATAGCAATCCCGCTATAATCCTGCTCTGACAAACGTTGATCTAGCCAAGCTAGTAAATCCTCCAAACTTTCTGGCGTTGGAATGCTTGTCTTATCTAGTATTTTCCCATCAGGAGTCAGACTGGCAAACTTAATCCCAGTCCCTCCGATATCAATCGTTGCAATAGTCATTGTTTTTACCATAAAAAGGGGCGAATCAGCAGTTAGTTCTTACCTTTTCGCCCCTCCTTTCTCTTTATGTTTACTTGTTGAAATTAAATTTCTTCTTTTTTGATGAATTCTGTACGAATCTCTTGTGGTGAAATGAGTCCTCTATGAACTGGGTATGGTCGTTCCAGTAGGTCCAGGAAGAGATGTTGACTTTCCGGTACACGTACATTTTCACTACACATATTGTAGTAACGAAGAACATAGCCTTCTTCATTTTCAGATACCTTAAAGGCTGTTGGACAGATTTGCGGTATGCTGAGAACAGAATGGCTCAAGAGGCTACCAGTCGCAGCCACGCTTCCTTCTTGTTTAGCAAGCTGAAGGCTGGTAAATGGTGTCTGCAAGGCTTTAGCACGACGATAGGCTGAAAAGCGTTCTTGGACTTGGTGGCATTCAAGCGCAAACTCGACTTCAAACTCACGCAAGCATTGTGCTTCTGGTGTTGGGAAGTAACCCCAGTCACCTAGCTCACCTGACGCACGCAGAATGGTCACTGCAATAGTGTCGTCTCCAAGGATTTCGTATTCATTCAATCCCTTGTTGGATACAGTCACACCTTTTTCATCGTCATACAGACTAACAAAGGCTTGTTGGTGTTGAGGATTTTCAGGATTTTCCCATGAAGCTGCTGGTTTGTTTGGTCGTGTCACTACCTCATAAATGCTTTCAGAATCATTACTTGAACGCTTGTTGTGAGTCTTGACCAAGAGACGGATACGGTGGTCTTTGGCAGTGTTGGTAAAGCGAGTCTTGCAACGGATTTGTGGATTATCAACGAAGATAGTCATCTCAGTTTCAAGAGGAATGCTTGTCAATTCTTCTGAACGTCCAGCTTCACGCTTCATAAACTCGATGATGCCTTTTTGCTCTTCTTCTAGCTTTTCATCTGCACTGACAGGCACGGTCAATTCATGTTTGAGCAAAATCTTAGCGTAGCGAGCTGTGTTTTCCAAGACCTCGTAGCCCTTAAGCTCTGCATAGATTGGCTCTGTTCCTTTTGGTTGGAAATAGATATACTCGTTTCCGATGTCACCACGGTCTTCGAAGCGGATAAAATCTTCATAGGCTTCGTGAGTTGTCTTGTCATAGACTGTGATATTGTCATCCACACTCACCGTTACAAATGGCGTATCAATTACTCCATTTTGGTAAATACCGTCACGGTGTTCTTGTTCTCCTTCCAGCAATTGGAAGGTTGTCCAAGAAAGCGGTGCTAGGTGAACTGGAATAGTCACGCGCACTTGTCGAGCGATACGAGCTTGGCGGAACTTATCTTTTGGTAAATCGTACTCAAAATTAGCTCCGAGGTCTTCGATTTTAGCCTCTACAGGACGACCATCCAAGTCCTCCACACGATAACTTGGCAAGGTTAAGGCAGCCATCTTCTTGTAACCTTCTGTTGGGTGCAATTCCTTGAAATCACAAGTCGCCACATCAATCACTGTGCTGACAGTATCGACCTTATCATGCAGGCCTGTGTTAATGACAGTAAAGAGATAGTCACTTTGAGCCTTAGCCGTAGCAATTTTACCCTTCCACTCGTTAAGAAGATTGCTCTTAACAAAGTTTCCGACTTGATTGACCTTGGCAAAACGTGTCTCCATCTCGCGGTGAACTTCATCCACGCTACAGCCACAGATACTATCATGGGGCGCATTCTGCAAAAGTGTTTTCCAAGCATAGGTCAACTGGTCCTTGTGGTTATGACCCCCAGTGATAATCGTCAAGGGTTCTACAACTTGCTCTAGGAGGTTGCTATTTTCTTGGAAGGCTTGTTTGAGATAAATACGAGATGAAGAAGTGTTGGCAAGTGTGTACCAGCCGTCTGTTTCCTGACTGGTCAACTCACCTGTAACCGTTGATAATTGCTCTGGTAGGGCACTTTCCACGGCTTGGACATATTCATCAAAAGAACTATGAACAAAGGTTACATCTGGGAAGAGTTCATTTGCCACACGAATGGCTTCACTCAAATTTTTCTGGACAGGCTGATGGTCACAGCCGTTCATCATCAACCACTGGTTGGTCGAAGCATAGTCACGCACGTCTGCCAGTTTTTGTTTCCAGAAGGTCAAGGCCTCGTCTTTATCAACTGGAATTTCATTCCCATTACTGTACCAGTTGGCAAAGAGGATACCCAGGACACGACTTCCGTCCGCACCCTGCCAGTACATTTCTGAAAACTGGGAAGTAAACTGCTCATCTTCGAGGACTTGGTTGTCAAATCCAATCGGCTTCACACCACGACCAAAAGCGGCCACATGAATGCCTGATTTTTGAAGGATTTGAGGCGCTTGCCCCATATTTCCAAAGGTATCTGGGAAGTAACCAACCTGAGTTGATTTGCCCCATTTTGCAGCCTCCTGCTGACCGATAAGAGTATTACGGACATTTGCTTCACTTGAAATCAAGTAGTCATCTTGCAAGATGTAAAAAGGACCAATTTTCAATTTTCCTTCGTCGATGTACTGTTGGACTTTGTCGCGATTTTCAGGACGAATCTCCAAGTAGTCATCAAGGACAATAGTTTGCCCGTCTAAATGGAAACTCTTGAACTCAGGGTCATTTTCAAAAAGATCAAAGAGATTGTCAAACAATTCCACCAACTGCATACGGTGGCTTTCAAAAGGCAAGTACCACTCACGGTCCCAGTGACTATGTGAGATAATATGTACAACAACATTTTCCATGAAGTAAAACCTCATTCTAAATTTAAATTTTTATTGTTAACGTTTTAAATGTAAAATTGTGATTCTGACAAGAATCCGTTGCGCTAAAGCGTGTTCCTTAGCGGATATCCAAGTAATCCAAGACCAACTCACAGAACATCATATTAGCCCAAGAGAACCATTCGCGAGAGTAGAGAGTTGGGTCGTCCACGTGGAAGCTTTCATGCATGACACCTGTCCCCCCATCACAAGCAACCAGCTGATCCAGCAAGAATTTCTTCTCTGCCTTATCTCTTGTTGTCAAACCTTGGATAGAAAGGGCAATGGGCCAGATATAGCGATAGAAGGTGTGAGAACTCCCGAGACCGCTAGCGTATTCTCCTTGATAGAAGTAGGGATTTTCAGGGCTCAGAATGGTACGACGAGTAGCTTGGTAAACTTCATCATCGACCGAACAGTAGCCCAGATAGGGCGCAGCCAGCAGACTTGGTACATTTGGATCATCCATGATGCTAGCATTTCCTAGACCGTCCACTTCAAAGGCGTAAATCTTTTCGCCCTTGCTGTTGGTGGTGTAGGCGTAGTTTTCAATTCCTTCTTGGATTTCAGCACGAAGACGCTTGGCATCAGCAATAATGCTCTCGCTATCAGCTAGATTCAATTCTGCAAAGATTTCTTGCACATAACCCAAGACTACTACAGCAAACATATTGGACGGAATCAAGTAACTATACTGACAGCAATCATCACTCGGACGAAAGGCTGACCAAGTCATACCTGTCACTGCAAAATCAGGGCCAAAGCCATCATTTACCAAGGTATCTTCCTTGCGGTCCGTATCTCGAACAAAACGATAAGGAGAGTTGTTATGGTCTTGTTCAACCGTCCAAAGATGGAGAATCTCCTTAGTCGCTGCGACAAAAGTCTCATCAAACTGGCTAGTCTCACCAGTCTCTTTCCAGAGGAGATAAGCCAACTGCAAAGGATAGCAAAGCGAGTCCACCTCGTACTTACGTTCCCAAATCCAGCCATTGAGGTCGGTATGGTCTGTCTCGTGGTGCCCCTTCCAGTTTTCCTCGATGTTGAAGGAATTGGCATAAGGATCCTTGAGTACCAAGGTCATCTGACGTTTGACCAAACCTGAGATGGTCTGACGCAAGAGGGCATCCCTTTTAGCCACATGCAGATAAGGTCTGAGTTGGGCTGTCGAATCCCGAAGCCACATAGCAGGAATATCCCCAGTCAAGACAAAAGTTGAACCATCTTTGAGAATTTCAACCGTATTGTCCAAGGTGTCTGTGTAGCAACGTTCAAAGACATCCACCCATTCTGGATGATCCTTAGCTTTCTCCGCTACTTCATCTAGCCATTCTCTAACAATTTCTTTTGAATAAATCATCGTGCAGTATCCTCTTTCAAACAAGTTTCATTTTCAGTATATAGCTTTTGAGGCAGAAAATACATACACAAATGATAGTCATTTTTCTACAAAATAGTTATCTTTGAAACTCCTTTTCTAAAGGCTATCTTTTTCTGATATAATGTAGAAAAACAGCCAAAGGAAAGACTATGAAACCACTACTTGAAACCATCGATACCCGATTTGGAACTGCCAGCAAGCATGCCTTTTCTCGGGGAAACACCCTGCCATACACAGGCGTTCCTTTTGGGATGAATTACTTTGTACCCCAGACCAGCGACCAGGAGGGATCTTGGTTTTTCGATCCGCATCTGCCTATCTTTCAGGGGATTCGTTTAACCCACCAGCCCAGCCCTTGGATTGGAGACTACTCTTGGCTCCTTCTGACACCTGTCACAGGCCAGCTAGGTGGAGACAGCCTCTTCCATCGTCAGTCTTCCTATGATATGGATAAGGCCTCTTTCCAACCTCATTATCTGAAGATTTTCTCCCTGCGCTATCAGATTGAAACCCAGCTCACACCGACTTGCTACGGTGCTTCTATTCGTTTGGAGCAAAAGCAAGGAAAAGCTCTCTCCCTCTATCTCCACGCAGCAGATGAACTGACCGTAGAACAAGTAGATAAGCGGAATCTTGCCCTGCGACAAGAAGGAAAAACTGAAACCAACAAAAATCCACTAACGATGTTCACTGTCCTGCAAATGAATACGGATATTCTTGCTGTTAGCCAAGAAGGTGGAGACTGGCGAATTGACTTAGCAGATAGCCATGCTGAGATTCAGCTAGCAACTTCTTTCATCTCGCCTTCTCAAGCACTGCTTAATCTACCTAAAAAAGATTTTGATAGCTGTAAAGCAAGTGCACAAAAAGATTGGGAAAATCTCCTCCATCGTTTTGACATTATAGAGACAGGAGAAGCTGACCGAACCTTATTTGACCACTGTCTCTACAGACTCTTCCTCTTTCCTCAGACTTTTTATGAGGTTAATGAATCAGGACAAGTCATCCACATTGATTTGTCCACTGACACTGTCAAACCTGGTGTCCTCTTCAGCAACAATGGTTTCTGGGATACCTTCCGCACCACCTTCCCCCTCTTTGCCCTTATCATACCAGAACACTACCACCGTTTTTTAGAAGGTTTTCTCAATAGCTACCGCGATACTGGTTTCCTTCCAAAATGGCTGGCCCCAGATGAACGGGGTATGATGCCAGGTACACTTTTAGACGGTATTATCGCAGATAGCGCCTGCAAGGACATGGCCCCCGACCTAGAAGAAGAACTCCTCCAAGCCATGCTTGAAACAGCTACCAAATCTGATCCTCTTGGCATCAATGGTCGTCACGGACTAGCTCAATACCAAGAACTAGGCTACCTCTCTACCGACCACCACGAAAGCGTCAGCCACACCCTAGACTATGCCTATAGTGACTTTTGTATCTCTAGCTGTGCTGAAAAACTAGGGAAAATAGAAATCGCTGAAACCTACAAGGCCGCATCACAAAATTACCGCCATCTATTTGACGCTGAGACAGGTTACATGCGAGCGCGTGATGGTCAAGGCAACTTCCGTCCTGATTTCTCTCCTTATAGTTGGGGACGTGATTATGCCGAATGTTCAGCCATCCAAGCAACTTTAGGCGTCCTCCACGATATCCCAGGCTTGATCCAGCTTATTGGTGGAAAAGAAGCCTTTTAGCAACTATCTTTTAAAAGCCTGTCAGGAGGCTCCCCTCTTTGAGACAACAGGCTATGGCTACGAGATTCACGAAATGAGCGAGATGGCTACTGCTCCTTTTGGACAACTCGCCATTTCCAACCAGCCAAGCTTCCACATTCCTTATCTCTTCCGTTACAGCGATTACCCTGACTACACTGCTCTTCTCATCAAGACGCTCCGTCAGAAAGCTTTTCACCCAAGTTGGGAAGCCTATCCTGGCGATGAAGACAATGGCAGTCTCTCAGCCTGGTACATCTGGTCAGCTCTCGGTTTTTATCCGACCTGTCCAGGAAAACCAAGCTATGACCTCGGAATCCCTCTCTTTGACCATCTCCGAGTCTATCTTGCCAAAGAAGATAAATGGCTAGATATTCATGCTGAGCAAAACCACAGCCATTTCAACTTTGTAAAAGAATGCCGATTGAACAAGGCACCAGTATCTAGCATTCAACACCAAGCCCTCTTAAAAGCTGAACAACTAACCTTTACACTTAGCTGGTTACCAAGTCACTAGCTAGTAGACAAAAGAACCTTTGTATCATGCAAAGGCTCTTTTATTTTATGAAACTTGTACTTGAAGTTGATCAACCAGTTGTCCATCAACAGTCAGATTCAGATAGAAATCCAAGGTCTTGTCAGCAGCAAAGTGCAGAGTTGGTAGACACAAATCTTTTTTGCTTTCCCCTGCTTGGAATTGAAGGACTTGAATCTCGTCCTGATAGGCGACACCATGGACACCTGTCCCTGGTTGAATCGAAATCTTAGCCTCTAAAGGAGTATTACTTTCGCTACGTTCAATCCTAAAATGAAGAGTCTCTCCCTTTGTCACAGCTAGACTTTTTTCTGCAAATGCTAGCCCCTGAACAACTTCTGTTTTTGATAAGCTAGGAGTTTTATAGAGTGAAATCTTTGTCAATACAGGTAAATCCTGTGACTCTGTAATCATCACGCGCACCTTCTGTGCCTCTACTAGCGAACCTCGCAAGAGGCGCTTATAACCAACTGTAAAGCCTGTACCAAATTCTTGCCAGACACCGTCCACCTCTACTTGCACATAAAAACCAGCAATTCGTTGCCCTAGCTTCAAATCCTCTCTTAACTCAATTACATCAAAAGTTTTAGGTGACCCTAAGTCGAGTTCTAACTGGATTGGCAAGCCTGCATCGCTTGCCCAAGAGCTGGTCTTAAGGCCATCTGTCAAATAGTGACAGGCAAAGTCTGCGGAAAGAGCTGGACCAAATACCTCAGCTCCCAGAGCCAAATCTTCTTTATAGAGCTCATTGCGATAGGCAGCAAATTCATAAAGTCGTTCAATATCCTTTGCATCAAATAGCCCATCTTGATTCGGCGGAATATTAAGCAAGAGTGGAGTTCCCCGACCCACCGAGTGAAAATAAATCTCTACCAACTCCTCAAGAGACTTAGGATCCTGGTCCTCATGGTAAAACCAACCTGGCCGGATGGAAACATCTGCCTCACCGATTGAAAAAATAGTGCCTGAAGAATCTCCATGCTGAAGATAGTCCAGCTCTGCTTCTGTTCCTAGTTTGTCAGAATTCACCTTTTGCCACAGTGGATCACCTGCATACCCTCGTTCATTGCCAATCCAGCGGATACTGGTGCCTTCTGTTGAAAAAATCAAGCAATCTCCCTGTAGCTCACGAATGGTTTCAAACCATTTCTCAAATTCATAATTGACCTTTTGAGCACCCTCTCCTCTGGCACCATCCATCCAGACCTCAGCAAATTTTCCTGCATTGCCATAGGCAGGATTTGATAAGATTTCCTTCAACTGTGCCAGATAATAGGCATTATAGTCCGCTTCTCGCTCCACATGATAGAGAGGACTATGGGCATCCCACGGCGATAGGTAGACCCCCATGTCCATATCAAACTCTGTGGCAGCTTGGGATACTTCAAGGAGCAAATCTCCCTCTCCATTCCTCCAAGGACTGGCCTTGACCGAATAATCTGTGTGAGCTGTCGGATAAAGGACAAAACCATCGTGGTGCTTGACCACCAAAATCAACTTCTTAAAACCCGTTTCCTTGAGCACGCGAACCCACTCCCGCGCATCTAACCTTGTCGGATTAAATCGTTCAGGATCCTCCTGACCTGTCCCCCATTCCTGGTCATAAAAGGTATTGGGCCCAAAATGGATAAAGGCTGCTAGTTCATCCCCTAAATACGCTAGCTGGTCCTGACTAGGCAAGGGGCCATGCGGTTTTATTTCTCTTACCATACTACTTCCTATCTACATTTTTCTTTACTTTTTTGTCATGCACTTGCAATTCTGTTAACGCTAGAGGGCTTGCCAAGCCTTCAAATCGAAGACGAAGGGCATAGGTCTCCACCTTGTCAAATTCAAAACGAAGCTCTTCATCCTTGTCGCTTGACACTTTTTGGATAGCTGATACAGGGCGCCAATTCTCCTCTTGCTTGAGCAGAGAATCCTTATCCAAATGATTTGGAGTCCGAGGCAAGGCAGGCTCATTCCCTACATAATAATCGATATGGGTAGGATCCACCGCCACGTATTCTTGATTTTCGACATAATACAAGGTCACGTTATCCACAAATCGCGGTTTTAAAATCCCTGCATCTCCAAACAGAATACCGACGCTAGCTTGCTCTGACTTGGCAATCCAAGTATTGGCTGTCGATTTCTTCCGAGCAATGACCTTATCATTGAGGTAAGATGCTGAATGATTAGGCTCTGAGTGAGAAGCAAAGACCAGAGGCAGATTGGACCCTGTCCACTGATTGGAAATGACTTCACCATCTACACTAGCATCTGTCACATGAATGGTGACTGTTGCTGGCAACTCACAGCCCGCTACCTGCCCTGTGAGCACACATTCTCCTACCTGAGCATAGACTTGAGGATCGACTTCATCCCAAGTCACCTTGGCCGTATCTCGTCTGCCATCTGATAAGACTAGCTTGACTCGGTCTGGTAAGTGTGGGGCTTCCTTGACAAGCGTCCAAACCCTTTCAGGCTCAATAGCACAAATCCCTTGGACACAAACCTGAGCAGAAGCCTTTAAATCCAAACCCTCTAGCTGACCAGATACCGTAAACTCATGAAAGCTTGCCATATCTTCTTCGGATATTGCCTCCCAAACAACCTTGACTCGTTTTGCACCCCCGAGCTCATAGTCCACCAAAACTGAAGATGGCAGCTGTGGATAAGTTCCCTTAGCTGTATACAAGCGAAGTGGTCGTGCAGAAACTGCCTGCCCTAGTGAGGTATTTTCTGCGACCTGCAAATGAGTTTGATAGGTTTTGCCTTGATACATGGCTCGGATAGCCAAGTCGCCAGCAGACAAACAATGAAGCACTCCCTGATTTATAATGGCCTGGGCACTACCACTCATCTCCCAAATCACTTCACTATTCCCCACCTTGTTCACAGGGTTATCCACAGTTTGTGGATAAAGTCCAATAGCTGGGGAATCCCCTTCTTGTAATCCGGCCTGCTTATCCACTCGAATCTCAAATAAGCGCTGATTTTTCACTGGCTGGCAATCAAAAGCCTCTCCCACTAAGAGATCAAAACTTGCTGTCTCTAGCCCTCTGGCACTGGCCTTTACTCTTACTTGGCCTGCCTGCTCCAAGCTCTGAACCAAAAGTACACCTCTGCCATGGAAGGCCTTCCTCTTAAACCGACCATTTTTCTGAGCCTGATAACGTTCACGACTGGCCTGCCTGCCGTTATCCACACCTACAATGCGAGCAGGGCCCTCAATTTTAAAATGAATCTGATTGGAAGCACTCGGCACCCAATTTCCATCCTTGTCCAATACATCAAAATAGAGATAGAGGAGGTCTTGCCCATCTGGTTCCAGTTTTGTTTTCTCGGCATGTAACCCGATTTTGGCTGGCTTACCTGCAGTCACTACCCTATCTTCTGCCACAAGCTGACCTTGATGGTCATAGGCTACAGCATGCAATTCTCCTGGTTGATAAGGCAAACGCCATTCGAGATAGAGTTGGTCAGAACCCTCTCCCTCTTGGTATTTTCGACCGTCTGAAGTCCATTTTTCCTGAAAAGTCTTCCTACCTTGAGATTTTCCATTGAGAAATAGCTCTACAAAACCAGCATTTGAATACACTCGAACAGGGATATCCCCATACTTATCCACAACTTGTTGATAACTCTTGTGGATTTCCCAATTCCAGTGGGGCAGGATATGAACCATAGGCTGCTGATCTAGTGCCAACCACTGACTTTGATAGAGATAATAATCATTTTTAGGAATCCCTGCCGTATCCACGATCCCAAAATAGGAACTCTTTACAGGCGTGTCATTTTGATTGTGCCAAGGAGTCGGCTCACCGATATAGTCCACTCCTGTCCAGATAAACTGACCCGCATAGTCTAGCCGATTTCTATCTGCTATCCAAGAAGCCGTCGCCGTCTTCCCCCAAGGAACTCGATCATTGCCATAGTCTGACTGTTCAAAATTCCGCACGCGGCGATTATCCCCAACCCATTCCTTAGCTGGGCGAAAATAGCTGTCACGCGTCCTTGTAGCCGATGAGGTTTCAGATCCGTAAAGTCGCCACTTGGGATGTCTTTTGCGAATCCCATCAATATTATCTTCCGAGTAATTCAAGCCCACCACATCCAGCAAATTGGCTATCTTTTCATGACCTCCAGACCCATCTCCAAAGCGGAACTGATCCATTCCCATGGTCACAAAACGGCTATCATCAACCTCCTTAACCCTTTCTAGCAAGCGTTTGATCGTCTTCAATGAATGAGCATCTCCATTTGCTTCACTGACTTCATTTCCCAAGGACCACATAAAAATCGCTGGATTGTTCTTACCACGCTCAATCATGGTGCGCAAATCATAATCTGACCAGAAATCGCCTGTTTTCGCTTCTGGATGAGTCGCTTCTTCCTCAAAAAAGCGACCATAGTCATATTCTTTCTTGCCTCCATACCAGGTATCAAAGGCTTCTTCTTGGATGAGTAAGCCCATTTTGGCAGACAGATCCAGCAAGATGCTACTGCCTGGATTATGGGTGATTCGAATCGCATTGACCCCCATTTCCTTCATCTGGCGCAAGCATCTCTCAGCAGCTGACTTGTTTTCCACAGCTCCCAATGCTCCGTAGTCATGGTGCAAACAAACCCCATGAATCTTCAACCAGCGACCATTTAGAAAGAAACCCTTATCCGCTTGCCAATCCATATAGCGGTAACCAAAGGTCTCTTCTTCTTCATTAACCAAAATGCCATTTTTGTAAAGACGAGTCTTCAATTGGTAAAGGTGAGGGGAAGCAATATCCCAAAGCAAGGGTTGAAAAATTGATATTGCTTGTTGGAAATGATGTTTGTCCCCAGACTCAATCACTATAGAGTCTGTCGCCTGCCAGTCTGACAGCTGTTGGCCATCATACCAGATACTCTGTTCCAAATACACCGACACGGACTGAGGCCCATCATTTGAAACCTTGCTTTCAAGCTGGGTTTCCACCCAAGATTGCCTTTGTTCCTTTAGCTTGGGACTTTCTATCTTAATCCCATATAAATCCAGATGCACCGAATCTGTAATCAATAATTTTACTTCTCGGTAAATACCGCTACCAGAGTACCAACGACTGCTAGGTTGCTGATTTTCCACAAAAACCGCAAGCTGGTTGGCCGTCCCATCATTTCTTAGATAAGGCGTGATATCATAAGAAAAGGGCGTATAGCCACTGGGATAATAGCCCAGCACTTGCCCGTTGATATAGACTTGGGCATTCATGTAAACTCCATCAAACAACAAACGCACCGATACAAGACTGGCATCTTCTTCCAAGTAAAACTGTGTCCGATACCAGGCTTGACCACCATTTAACTGACCACCCTCATTTTGCGCTGGCGAATACTGGTCAAAATCATTGTAAATACTCCAGTCATGTGGCACTTGAATAGCCTGCCAATTTTCTCTATGAAAATCCGGCGCCAAGGCCTCTTCTTTCCCCACCTCTTGGCTAAAAAACCAGTGATTTCGCAAAACTTCTTCTCTTCTCATACAAGCATTCCTCTTTAAACAAGTCTATCAATTTGACTATATCACAAAACAAAAGCGCTTTCAACACTTCCTCCATCACTCCCTAAATACTCAGAAAAGATTCTATAATTTGTGGAGGAGGATTTTAATCCTCAAAGCTACAAGGGTAATACAAAAAGAGCCTGACTCCAGGCTCTTTAGTCTATTATTTCTTCTCAGCACGGAGGGCTGACAAGATTTGTGTACGGATATCATCCACACCATTTGGCGTATTTGGTAAAAAGATCGTTTGATTTCCTTTAGAAGCAAAGGTATTTAAGGTATCCAAATACTGGTTGGTCAAGAGGATAGACATGATTTGCTCTTCTGTCATACCAACATTGGCTTCCTTGAGTTCTGTGATAGACTCTGCCAATCCATCCACAATCGCCTTACGTTGTTGGGCAATCCCCACACCATGAAGGCGGTCTTTTTCTGCTTCGGCTTCAGCTGCAGTGACGATTTTAATCTTGTCTGCTTCCGCCAATTCTTGCGCTGCGACCCGCTTACGTTGCGCCGCATTGATTTCATTCATGGATTGCTTGACTTCTGCATCTGGTTCGACCTTAGTAATCAAGGTTTTCACAATAATATAACCGTAAGTAGTCATTTCTTCCGCCACTTGGTGTTGAACTTCAAGGGCAATCTCATCTTTTTTCTCAAACAATTCATCCAAGGTTAATTTGGGAACAGAAGAGCGAAGAGCGTCTTCGATATAAGATTTAATCTGAGATTCTGGACGCATGAGTTTATAGTAGGCATCTGTCACGCTCTGCTCGTTGACACGGTACTGAGTCGCCACATTCATCATAACGAACACATTGTCCTTGGTCTTGGTCTCAACAACAATATCGCTTTGCAACAAGCGCAACTGAATCCGCGCTGCAATCGAGTCAATCCCAAAAGGCAATCGAATATGAATACCGCTATTGGCAACCTTTTGGTATTTCCCAAAGCGTTCAATAATCGCCACCGACTGCTGACGAACTACATAAACTGTACTCAGTGTGACTATCACCAATAGGAGCACACAAACCACCACAAAAATCATCAAAAATGTTGCCATTATCGTGACCTCCATCATTATTTTTCCTGTATTATAGCACATTTAAAGAAGGCTGTGCAGTTTTTACTGCGATTTTTCCTGAAATGTCAATAATTAGAGGTGAATTGTCACATTGTCGTCTGATTTCTTGCTAAACCAACTGGTAAAGAATTAGGTCTACCATGCGAGTTCTCTCTAACTCCGTTGATTATCAACATACTATCTGAACATTACAAGCTATGGACAAAGAAACGAAACAAGTAACGGTTAATCCCTTTAAAAGACTCACAAAAAACATCATTACAATGAACCACACTCCAATAGTTCAAGCATGAAGTAAGGTTGATGATCTAAATTTGATGTGTATACTATTTTTGTCATCGGTTACCGATTACGTTCCTTACGGTTCGTGAGAGGAGGTGAAACTAATGAACCTTGCCCCAGAGCTCGTTCTTACTATTATAGCGGACGTCATAGCAGGAATTATCTTGTATTTCGTCTGCAAATGGCTAGATGGTAAGAAGTAGACCGAGTGACTAGCCTATCAACACCCGTTAAATCTCTAAGATACGTCAAAAAAGCCCTTAACTACTGGCATAGTTAGGGGCTTTGGTGTTCTAATGAACCTTGTCCGTTAAAATCATTCTAACATACAAGCCCCGATATTTCAAGAGTTTTATTTATTTTTTTAAAGCGCCTTATGTATCTGAAAGATCTATCATGAAGTTAGCCATCTAGTATCAAAAAACCGACTAGCTCCTATGAACTAGTCGGTTTCTCATCAATGCGCCAACATTTCTTGGGCGATTTCTTGGCCAGATAGGTTATCTGGGTAGTAGGTTGGCCAGTTATCCATTTCTTCAAAGAGGGCTTCTTGGCTTGTGCCTCCAAAGAAGATATGGAAATGTTCTGCCTTCACTGGGGCAATATTGTGGTCGCTAAACTGAACATACTTGAATTGTCCAGCATCCGCATCTGTCGCTTCAAAGAGGAAGCGCACGCCACGATTGCCTTTCTTATAAGTCAATATTTTCTTACCAACATACTTGTAAGTATATTTCTTACTTTGTCCACCTTGAACAAATTCCATAGTGTTATCAGTGATATTAATCTTAGTTACATCTGTCTGATAGCCTTTTGTATAGTAGGCCTTGTACTCAGCCTGAGTCATCTTACCAGTCAACTTAGCCTTATAGTCAAAGACCTGATCCAAAGTTCCATCTTCAAGGAAAGGATAAACTGACTGCCAATTACCTGCATAGTCACTCAAGGTGCGGTCCTTGACAGCTGTATCTTCAAAATAACCATTTTGAACTGTCTTGGTATCCTCTGCCTTTTCAGGCTCGATTGCTGGGCCTTCTTGGTCTGTTGTTTGTTTTAGAGCCTTGAGATTTTTCTCCATCACGGAAATGTAGTTTTCTCCAGCCTTGGTATCCTCTTCTGTCAGACTTTCTAAAGGATTAAGGACATCTGTTTTGACACCTGCTTCTTTTGAAAGTGTGTTAGCAAGGGCTTGTGAGGCATTTTCTTCAAAATAGATATAGGCGATTTTATTTTTCTTAACGTACTCTGTCAATTCCGCCAAGCGAGCAGCTGATGGCTCTGCATCTGGAGAGAGGCCTGAAATTGCGACTTGTTTGAGTCCATAGTCCAAGGCCAGATAGTTAAAGGCTGCATGTTGCGTTACAAAGCTCTTTTGTTTGGCTTGAGACAAGCCTTCTGCATAAGCCTTATCCAAGGCTTGCAATTTTTCGATATAGGCAGCAGCATTCTTCTCAAAGGTCTCTTTTTTATCAGGATAATCTGCTGATAAGCTATCACGGATATGCTCTACTAGTTTAATGGCACGAACTGGTGATAACCAAACATGGGGATCGAACTCATGGTGATGACCTTCTTCTCCATGGTCATGGTCTCCCTCTTCTTCCTCGCTACCTGGTAAGAGCAACATATCGCCTGTCGCCTTGATGGTTTTCACCTTTTTCTTATCCAAGGTATCTAGCAATTTAGGAACCCATGTTTCCATGTTTTCATTTTCATAAACGAAGGTATCTGCATCTTGGATTTTGGCAACTGCCTTGGCAGACGGTTCATATTCATGGGGTTCTGTACCAGCACCGATGAGGAGTTCTACATTAGCCGTATCTCCTGCGACTTGCTTGGTAAATTCATAGACAGGGTAAAAGGTTGTCACGATATTTAGTTTGCCATCTGCCTGCTTTTGATTGGAACAAGCCACTAAAAACAAGGCACATAGACTGGCTAGCAATAAGCTAATTTTTTTCACGTTAGTCTCCTATTTGATAAAACGTCTTACTAAACTGATGAGTAAAAAGACAGTTACAAAAATAATGGTAATACTTGCACTTGCAGGTGTTTCTGCATAGTAGGAAATGTAAAGTCCTGCTACCATTCCCAAAAATCCAATCGCACTGGCAAGCAGCATAACCGATTTAAAGTTTTTCCCCAGACGCAGGGCAATACTAGCTGGCAAGACCATGATAGTCGATACCAAAAGAGCTCCTGCAGCAGGAATCATAAGGGCAATGGCCACCCCTGTAACCATGTTAAAAAGAATGGACATGGTACGAACTGGCAAGCCATCCACAAAGGCCGTATCCTCATCAAAGGTCAAGATATACATAGGACGAAGGAAGAGGAAGGTCAAAATCAAAACAACCGCCGCAATGACAAAGAGGGAAATAACCTGCTCTTCGCTGATCGTCACGATTGAACCAAAAAGATACTGGTCCAAACTCATTGAACTCGAGCTTTTACCCTTACTCATGACAATCAGAGAAACAGCCAGACCTGTTGACATGAGGATCGCTGTCCCGATTTCCATAAAGCTCTTGTAAACCGTACGGAGATACTCCAAAAAGACCGCCGCAATCAAGACAATGGCAATCGTAGAAACAGTCGGAGAAATCCCTAGGACCAGACCAAAGGCTACACCTGAAAGCGAGACGTGGCTGAGGGTATCACTCATCAAACTCTGACGGCGCAAGATAAGGAAGGTTCCTAATACTGGCGAGAAAAGACTCATAGCAATAACAGCCAGAAAGGCACGTTGCATAAAGTCATAAGATAATAAACTAAGCATGGCCCACCTCCTGATCATTCTCATGAACATTGAAACAACGCCATGGCGAGTCTTGGTTACGAACTAAATGAATATTGCGGTCCGCATAGTCCTTAACTTCTTCAGGGTCATGAGTAATCATCAAAACAGCCTTGCCGTGATGATGGGCGCTGTGGTGCATCAGTTCGTAAAATTCATTTTTACTTCCTGCATCCATCCCCGTTGTCGGCTCATCTAGGATAAACACATCTGGGTCAGAAGCAAACATACGCGCAATCACCGCTCGCTGCTTTTGTCCTCCAGATAGAGAACCCAAGCGTTTGTCTCTGTGTTCCCACATGCCCACTGAGTCTAGACTGGCCTTTATATGCTCCTCATCATGAGCATTCAGTCGACGGAACCAACCCTTACGCGGATAGCGACCAGATTTGACAAATTCATAAACCGTACTTGGAAAACCTGCGTTAAAACTGGCAATCTGTTGGGGAAGATAGGCTATTCTCAATTTCTTACCCTGGGTATTTGTCTTTGAAATGGTCACCTTACCAATGCGTGGCTGAAGGATTCCAAGACTGGCCTTAATCAGTGTCGTCTTAGCTGCCCCATTTTCCCCTGTCAAGGTAACAAATTCCCCACTATCAACACTATAATTGATATGTTCAAGAACGGGCTCCTTATCATAATAGAAGGATAAATCCTCTACCGTAATATATCTCATTATTTGATTTCTCCTACTAAAGCAGTCAAAAACCGCTGGATCACTTTTTGTTCATTTGGAGTAAACTGAGTCGCCACTTGTTCATAGGTTAAAAGTGTATGCTCATGGTGATGATGGTGCTCCTCAGCGATTGGACGAGCCAAGTCAGTCAACTGATAAAAAATCACACGCGCATCCTTAGGATCTTTAGATGTTTCCAACATCCCTTCCTTAACCAGAGATTTAATGGCCTTGGTAACCGCCGCCTGACTGACATTGAGGCGACGAGCCAACTCTGAATTGGTTAAAGATTCCTCCGACAAGAGCATGAGGATATGCTCCTGGGTATTGGTCAGAGCTACCTCGCTAGTACAATGACCTATTAGAATTTCATGCTGATTTTCCGCCTGCAAAATCACCTCATTTAAAAAAGCATCGATATCCTTCGCTAGCTGTCTCATATCTGACTCCTTTCCTTTTGGACTTCTCTTTTTTAAGAGAAAAATACTATTCTTTGAAAAATTATTTACTGGTTAATTATATCACAACCAAAAAAAGAGTCAAGAAAAAACGTGAAAACCAGTTTCATTCTTGAACTCTTCTATATATTATTATCTATTTGAATGTCTTAACATCTCCATCATAAGTCGCCCAATCTTTGCTGAAAAAGCGTTCATTCAGATGGTAAGTCGGAGCTGGCGTGGGATTGGATAGGAAAGGATCAACTGCCTTATCAAAAGCAAGCCAACCCAACCAACCAAGGTGAATGGTATCCTTCATAAAGAAAGGCTCCCCACCATCTTTGGAAAAATCTACTATATTGGTAAAACCTTGACTTTCTAACTGGTAGCGAATCTTCTGCACCGTTTGTTGGTACATATCCTCCCGCAAACCAGCGTAGTCCATCCATTTTTTATTAACAGGCGGAATGATAAAAATCGGGTTTACCTTGGATTTAGAAAACTGGGTTAACACTAACTGCAAGTCATTATATTCTGGCGATTTGAGGTAGGTAAAGTTTTTCTGAGAATCCTTTAATTTCTTCAAATCCTTCTTAATCTGCGTATTATAGAAATAATTTTCCATTCCAAGATCATTATTAGAAGTATGCTTTTCTGCATCTGCTTTAACAACCTCTTCTATGGCTTTATAAGAAAACTGGTCTGGCAAGGTCTTTAAATACTTAGCTACATGCTTATCGTAATTAACATAGCCTCTAAACGAAAACTGACCAAAAAAGGAGGCTTGGCGTTCATTAAAACGAGCCAATAATTCAATCATTTCATTGTCTGCCATCGACAATTCTTCTTTACTTGCCAACTTCTGAACCAGGTCCCTCATAGCTACATTTGGAAACTGTTGCAGTAAGCGAGTCGCTGCATATTGGCTAGCCTGATCTCCAGATTGATTTTCCAGAAAACTAGTCAACTGGTCTCCATTAAAATACTGCTGGAAGGCAGCTGGTTCATAACCATTTTTACTGAACCACTGGGGAGAGATAACATATACAACTTGTTTATTCTCCAGTTGTGGCAGCATCTGCTGCATCCCAAAATACTGATTGAGCGATGCAGCTCCTCTCTGTCCCAAAAGATAAGGACGGTAGGAGCGATTGTATTTCTCTGCCAATACCGCAGGATGTGCGCCGTCAAAACGAAGCCATTCACTGGAGCCAAAGAAGGGAACAAAACGCATATTTGGATCAGATAAGGCTCTGACCTTTTGACTCCTCTCCTTAAAACTTTCAATGGTAGTAGCCACCGCTGAACGCTTTTCAGCCTCCAGATTATGACGCATCTCAGCAGGATAGAAAAAGATGAGCAGACAAACCAACAAACCAGCTATCAAGACCGGTCCGAAGATCATCCATAAGCGTTTAAGCATTTTGTAGCTCCACAATACCATCTATGATTTTATTAGCTGTGTTCCAGTCATCACGACCAAACTCTGTAACAGGAACACGAATGTCAAAGCGGTTTTCAATCTCCACAATCAACTCAACCGTTCCCATACTATCCAAGACACCTGCATCAAAAAGATCTTCATCCATCATGTCAGAAACATCTTCCATAAACAACTCATCAATAATTTCGATAACTTCTGATTTGATATCCATATTTTATTTCCTTTTATTTTTTAAACCATAAATCATTCAAAAATCCAGAAAAGATTAAGAATGACAACATGACGACATGGAAGGTGACAACCATGCCAAGCAACTGAATCCAGCGATTCTCAGGTAGAGCAGTCTTCCCTGCTTTTTTCCGTTCCTTATTGAGCGTTTTTTTCTTACGAATCCAAGCATCATTAATAACCAAGCCTAATCCATGAAAGAGGCCATAGGCGATATAGTACCAGGTCACTCCATGCCAAAATCCCATAATCAGCATATTTACAATATAGGCCACACTTGAGGTTACATTGCGATTCTTAAAGACCTTCTTTCTGGTCAACACCATGACCATTCGCATAAAGACAAAGTCACGGAACCAGAAAGACAGACTCATGTGCCAGCGATTCCAAAACTCTTTTAAATCCCTAGATAAAAAAGGCTTGTTAAAGTTGACAGGGCTACGAATTCCCATCAAATTTGAAATGGCCAAGGCAAACATAGAGTAGCCTGCAAAGTCAAAGAAAAGTTCTAGACCAAAGGTATACATAACTGCCAAGGCATAGTGGTTAAAAAAGCCACCTGACTGTAGGGCTAGATTCTTCAGAGGAGGGAGTAAGGTCTCTCCTAAAATATGAGCTATGATAAACTTATATAGAAAGCCAAGCATGATATACTTGACAGCCTCTTCCAGCATATCCATCAACTCATCTCGCTCAGGAATGGTCTGATAATTTTCATTAAACCGCTTAAAGCGATCGATTGGCCCGCTTGAAAAAGTCGGCATGAAGAGTAGGAAGCGGAGGAATTCCCAGAGGCTAAAATCCTTAATCACTCCATCTCTCAGCTCGATGATAATCCCAACCGAACGAAAGGTCAGGTAAGAAATTCCCAAAAATCCAAGCAAAGACTGCGTTCCATTGATAGCTGGTTGCACCTTGACAAAGATAATCGGCAGTAGGGACAGAAAACTAACTAGGTAGAAAACCCACTTACCATCCTTACTTTTTCGATAGTGCTTATAGAAAAGCAAGAGCAATATTTCCCAGCACAGATAAATGCCCAAGGCAGCCAATTGATTAGTCTTCCCACCTACCAGCATGGTAACGATAAAGAAGAGACTAACCAATACCTCATACCAGGCAAAGCGTTTCTTGAAAAAGAGGCCGATAAAGATGGGCAAGGTTGCAGCAATCACATAGACAAAATACTGAGGATTGCCGTATGGCTCTAAATGAGGAAGCTGTTTAAAAAACTCCATCATCTCCTATTTACCTCATTAATCAATCCTTTGATATCAATTTTTCCATTTGGAGTCAGTGGCAAACTGTCTCGATAAAGGAATTTGGACGGCATCATATAAGACATCATAATATCTGTCAAGTCTTCCTTAATGGCCTTGGTAATATCGATATCACGCTCAAACTGCTCACGAACACCATCTTTTAAGATGACATAGGCTAGAAGATTTTGCACCTTGTGGTCTTTATTATAGCGCGGTACTGCAACAGCAGACTCGATAAAGCGAGACTTATTGAGGTTTTGAGAGACATCTTCTAACTCAATGCGGTAACCGTTGAACTTAATCTGGAAGTCCATGCGTCCGCCGTAGAGAAGCAAGCCCTCATCTGTCATGGTTCCCACATCACCTGTGTGATAGGCTAGCAGACCTTCAAACTCAAAGAAGGCTTCTGCTGTTTTTTCAGGATTATTCATATAACCTTTTGAGACGGCCGGTCCTGAAACAATGATTTCTCCCTGTTCACCATTTGGCAGTTTATTTCCTTCCTCGTCAATGATAAAGGTTGGAGAATCAGCCTTGGTATAGCCAATTGGTAGACGTTTGAGATTCGCTAGCATCTCATCTGTCACGGCAACTGCTGACAGGGCCACTGTCGCTTCTGTTGGGCCGTAAGCATTGATAATACGGGCATTTGGGAAACGCTCACGTAGTTTTTGAGCCGTTTTAACCGTCAATTCTTCGCCATCAAAGTAGAAATGCGTGATGCCAGGCATTTTCTCGCTATTAAAGTCTTCTGACAACATAGCCATATCCGCAAAAGAAGGCGTTGAAGTCCAGATAGCGATTGGCAATGAAAAAATGGTCGCAAAGAGTTGCTTAAAGTCCTGAGTAATAGCTGAAGGAAGGGCAAAAAGCGTACCTCCCAGTGCCAAGGTCGGCGCCCAGTACATGACGGACAGGTCAAAAGAATAAGGTGGCTGAGCCAGCATTTGCGGACGACTTGGCGTCGCAAATTCCTTATCCGTAATCATCCAGTTGGTAAAACTGAGGAGGTTATCATGGGAAATCTGTACTCCCTTAGGCTTACCAGTTGTACCAGAAGTAAAGATAATGTAGTAGTTATCATCACCCTTGACTGGATGCGTGATCTCATAACTAGTCCCTTGAGCAAAGGCTTCTTGAACCTGAGCTAGAGTCATCATTGGCGTAGAAACCTGCTCCAATGGAAAGTCTGAAATGGCAATAATCAAGCTCGGCTCTGCTACTTCTAAAATAGCTGAAACTCGCTCCAAGGCCGAATGACTGTCAATTGGTATGTAGGCATGACCTGACTTAGTCAAGGCTACAAAAGTTGCCAACATTTCATATTCTTGGCCACCAAAAACGACCACAGGAGACTTCTCTGGCAAATTCATCTGGTCAATAACTGCAGCCAAACTGTCCGAATCAGCCTTTAAATCGCCATAAGTATGTTCCTGCCCCAAAACATTGTAAACAGGATAGCTAGGCTGTGTCTGAGCAAAATGCTCAATGGTTTCAATCATATCTACGATTGCTTTATTTGACATAATAAGGATTCTCCTTCAAGTTAAAATTCATTATAGATAAAGCTTCCTTGACCCTGACCAAGATAGCTAAAGAAGTAAAGCAGCCCTAGAAAGATAAGAAAATACAAGGCTGTCCGACCAAGAAATATGTACAATTCTTTTCTCTGTTTCATCAAGAAAAACCATTCATTTCTGTAATTTTCCGCTAAAATAAAATCAATTTCTTACTAATTTATTTTTCTGCTATTATACCACTTTATAGACTAGTTTTTCAATTGTTTACCCGTCTATTTTCACTACGTTCCAGTAACATTAATTTGTTCCATATGATTCTTTCTAATGATAGCTTAAATGCTTTTCAGTATGGATTATATGGGGAGCTACAACAAAGTAGGCTCCATACTACCTATAGAGGATTTTCCCACTATAAATATTATAGAGCCTTATCTTATGTCTCACTTTATCGGTGCAGTTCCCTTTATCTAGAGATTTTTATAGTATGTAATCCTAGAATTCACTATAGATAAATTCTTGAATGTTCGAAAAATCGGTAACAAAACAATAAATCACGATGCTTAAGATAACCGTATAGAAAAATAGCGTCCACAAGATTAAACGGTGTGTGTTAGTTATCTTGGTTTGCAAATTTGTATAGTTCTTTTTCAACTTCCATCCATCCTTTCACTCCAACGTGCATCACATCAAATAAAAAGTAATCATCATACTCTCTGTTTCCATAGTTTAATACCGTTGCACCATGGCTTTTTGCGACATCTTCTATTTTTTTATAAGTTTTCTCCCGCATCTCTCTTGAGACACCTGTGTAGTCATTCCATTTACCATTTACTGGGAAAATAATGACCTCAACTTCAATGCCCAATTCCTTGGCAACTGTCAAGAAGAGTTCCATATCTGAATACTCTGGTGACTCGAGGTAGCTCAAATCTTTATTAGAATTCTTCAGCGATGTATAACGATCTTTTAAATAGGTATTGTAGTAGTTATTATCAACAGCATAATCATTATTGTCTGTTTTCTTTTTGACCTCTTCTACAAACTGATTCGTCATTTTCTCCCAATCATAGTCTGGGGTTTTATCCCCTAGTGAAGGATAAGCTGATTTGGCATGTTTTTGATAAAAAGTCTGTTTGAGTTTAAAGGAATAAATCGCGTTATCGAACTCTAATAGTTTTTTATCAACAATCGTTCCTTTCTCATCTATGAAATAACTTTTGTATTTTTTGTAGATGTCATTATGTTGCTTGTTCCCCTTGGTAATCTCGATAATGCGATTGATTAGTTTTTCTTTCGTTTCCTTACTAATCTTATCATTATCTAGCATATGGAAAATATGTTCCTGAGAAGCCTTGTTCAAAAAGGCATCTTGATGAGTCCCATCTTTTTCAAACCACTGAACCGATTCTATTATAGCCACTTTTCGCTTAGTCATAGATCCTTCAATTGAGCCCAAGGTCGTAGACTGAATGATGTTTTGTGAATAGCTGGTTCCAATCTGCATGATATTAAAATCGTTGTAGTTAAAAATTTTATTTGGATGATAGTCTTCATTTATCGTTGCAACCAACTCAGATGACCCCAATAAAACCAATGTATTGGGAGTGATATTGCTTGTTAAAATATCTCTACTTTTATACTTTTCATACGAAGTGCTATAGCGAATACTGTTATCCTTTACTTTATAATAATCATCAATCTTCTTGACGTATGTCACATTTAAAAGCGCAAGCGTCGCAATTACGAGCACAAGCGATAGCAAAAATGCTTTTAGTTTAATCATCTCGTTTTATCCTATCCCTTCGATCCGTCCAATCTCTTTTCAAGTTCTTATCTCTTTAAAATCGTAAGTAAGATTTTATAGGGTTCACCTGAAAAGATAAAGAAACCAAGCATAACCAAATTCATGGTCACAAACCAACTCAGTAGCTTATACCAATCTTTATTTTTATTTTTCTTATAAAAATTGCTTTTCTTTTGATACACTTCAAATCCAGCCATCAAGACACCGTGATAAAAACCATAAACAATGTAGCTAACACTAAGGCCATGCCAAAAACCCATGACCAACATATTGACCATATAGGCATAGGTTGCATTGTGTAGTCTATTTTTAAACCATTTTTTCCTGATAACCTGCATCAATACTCTTGAAAATACAAAATCTCTCAACCAGGTCGACAAGGTGATATGCCATCTGGTCCAGAAATCCTTGATATCGACACTCAAGAAAGGTTTGTTAAAGTTCATCGGTGTCTGAATACCTAGAATGTTGCTACTTCCAACGGCCATTAGACTATAGCCTGCAAAGTCGAAGAACAGATACAAGGTATAGAGGTACATATACTTGATTGAGTAAACGACTGTGCCAGTATTATTTAGAGCGAGTAACATCTGATAAACATAGGTTGATAAAACAACCTTGTAGAGAAGGCCTAGAACGATACGATACACACCGTCCCCTGCTAACTCTAGATACTCTTTTCGAGGCATGACCTCGTTTATCTCTTTTAAAAATCTCCTACTCCGATCAATCGGACCAGCACTAACTGTAGGGAAAAAAAGTAAAAATTGCAGGTAGTCTTTTATGCTAATCTTTTCTTTAATCAAGCCATCCGATATCTCCAGCATGATCTGAATGGTCTTAAAGGACATGTAAGAAATGCCAATAAAGGCCAACAAATGCAGAGAAGTCAGGGCAAAGATTTTATTGATCACCAAAGGAAAAATAGAAAGGAAAACCAGAGGTTTCAGCCGCTTTGTTTCTATCCTCTGTGCTATGAAAACCAGAAAATATTGATAAGTTACAAAGGAGATTAAATAGACAATCATTGCTCTACTCTTGCCATAAATAGCTCCTGCAAATAAGAGGGAGAGCACCAAAATATAGTAGTCCTTACGTTTTTCAAAAAAGTTTACCACAAAACCAATCAGTAAAACTACAAACAAAAGAAGGAAAAACTCATTCCCCTCGAAATAATTCATACCAGCCAAACTCCTTTTTTCTTTTTCTCATCTCATGATTTATCTTTTTAAGATTAGTTCCTATCATATTACCAAAGATAGTTAACTTTATTCATTATATCATAATTTAAAAACTAAAAATACTTCTGTTATTTTATTTCTTAAAATAAAAAATCCAACTGACTCTTAGTACTGAATCCCAATAATGAGACAAAATTATTCACACAATAAATAAAATTCAAGAACAAAAAATTGATGAAGGGACCAGTGAAGAATTCTGCCTTTTTAGCTGAAATAGTAATCAACACCAGTATACAAACTTAAAAAAATCAAAATGACCAAAATGAAATGAGAAAGTACTCCTTTATTTTGGTCATTTTTTGTAAGTTGTGTTTATTGAGGTATGAATAATTGAGTTTTAATGTCTTAGAAAAGTGAGAATACAAGCACGGCCAAGGCTGCACCGATAACAGGTCCCACAACAGGAATCCAGGCATAAGACCAGTCTCCGTCTCCCTTGTTTGAAATTGGAAGGATACTGTGCATGATACGAGGTCCAAGGTCACGCGCAGGGTTCAAGGCATAACCTGTTGTCCCGCCTAGTGATAGACCGATACCGACAATCAACGTTCCCACTGCAAAGGTTCCGATTCCTGCTTGAAGATCATAAAGTCCCAGAGCAAAGATTGTTAATACCAATACAAAAGTTCCTAGGATTTCACTAATCAAGTTTGATACAGTATCTTTGATAGCTGGTCCTGTGCTGAAAGTAGCCAAAATATTTCCTGCATTTTCTTCTGCCTCATAATGCGGCTTGAATTGCAACCAAACCAAAATCTGACCGAGCATAGCCCCTGCGAACTGAGCTAGGATATAAGGGAAAACGGAAGCCCAAGGCAAACCACCTTTCAAGGCCACACCAATCGTCACAGCTGGGTTTAAATGAGCTGGACTGAGTTTTCCAGATACAAAGACTGCAACCGCAACGGCAATCCCCCAACCCATAGTAATCACAATCCAACCTGCATTGTTGCTCTTGGTTTTAGGAAGAACCACACCAGCAACAACACCATTTCCTAGAAGAATCAGGATTAAAGTTCCTAGAAATTCTCCAAATAATTCATTCATCATCTTTCTGTCTCCATTAAAAAGAAGGGGCGGGCGACAAGGAGTCCTGCCCTCCACCTCTTTGATTTTTTCTTAATTTTTTAATTCTGCTAAATCGTTGTTAGCGAGAGCCGCTTCGACATCCGCACGGTAGCCTGCTTTCTCTTCTTCTGACCAATCATAGAATCGTCCCATTTCATCCAAAACTGGCTCAACGATGCTATCCAAACTATCACGCATAAAGAGCATATGGTTGGTACGACGAAGCAGGAAGTCAACCGGGCTAAGAGCCAACTCGTTGCGCATTGCATAGTGAAGTGACAAAGTGTCTGCCAAACTGAGTCCTGGCGCTTGTTCCAAACTATGAGCAAGAGCAAAGACTTTCGGTGCATTTGAACCGTAAAGATTTGCTAGGTAATGAGCTTCCTTGCTATCCAAGCCACGTGACACTCCAAGTTGCGCAAAGGCTTCGATTTCTGAGTCCACATTTGCTGGGTTCAATTCCCCACCTGAAACAGGGTATGTCTTAGAATTGATCAGTTTAAAGCTACGGTCAAATTCTGCTTTGAGGATGTCAACCACGCGCTCCATAGCTCCTTCAGCCATCTTACGGTAGTCTGTGATTTTACCACCAGCAAGGGTCAAGAGACCATTATCGTCTCGGTCCAAGCTAGAACCACGAGAAACTGCAGATGGGTCCAAATGTTTCTCAGAGGTACTGCTTTCAAGCTTGCTAACAGCAGCCTCTACATCTTCACGCGTTTTTTCTTTAGAGAGGTAAGACTCAACAGTAGCAATCAAATTGTTAAAGCTTTCATCACTGATTGTACCGTTATTTCCTCCATTGTAGTCAGAAGCGCTATTGCCTGCGATCAATGGACGAAGACCTGCCCAGCTGCTTTCGATATCACCAATGGTGATGTTGGCTTCTGGGAAGCGGTTGTTGACAATACCAAGTAGATAATCTACATCTTCTTGAGTTACTTTTGGATGTTCCAAATCACCTGTGTAGTCTGTATCAGTTGTACCAAAGTAAGTCTTGTTTTCACGTGGGAGAACAAAGACCATACGACCGTCACCCAAACCTGTGTCAAAGTAAACTGGCTGTGAAACCTTGATCTTGCTTGAGTCCACTACCAAGTGAACTCCCTTAGTTGGACGCATTTGTGAGAATTGGGTTCCCTTATTAGACAAATTGCGTACTTTGTCGCTCCAAGGACCTGTCGTATTGATAACCAGACGCGCCTTGATTTCAAAGACTTGGTCTGTCAACAAATCACGAGCTACCACACCTGTAATCTTGCCACTTTCGTCAAAGAGGAAGCCTTCTGCCTTCACGTGGTTAGCAATGAGGGCACCATCTTGGTTGGCACGTTTGATGTTTTCAATCACGAGACGTGCATCGTTGTTACGGAAGTCAAGGTAAACCCCACCTCCTACCAAACCTTCTTTCTTCAAGTTTGGCTGGCGTTCCAAGACTTCTTCCTTACTCAAAACCTTGTTAGCAGCTGGTGTGTTGTTGATTCCTGCCAAAAGGTCATACAAATCCATAGCTACTTTAAGGCGGAAGAGGCTAAAGGTTGCTCCATCTTCATCATAAACTGGCAAGAGCATTGGGTCTGGTTTTGGAATGTGAGGTGCAATTTGTTGTACCACTGCACGTTCTGAAACCGTATCTGATACTACTTCTACGTCAAATTGCTTAAGATAACGAAGACCTCCGTGAACCAATTTTGTTGAACGGCTGGATGTTCCTTCTGCAAAGTCTTGCATTTCAATCAAACCAGTATCTAGACCACTAGCTGCCGCCTGCAAGGCTACACCAGCACCAGTGATTCCTCCACCGATAATCAAGAGGTCCAAGGTACGTTCCTGCATTTTTTTAATTGACAATTCACGTGTTTTCTTTGAAAATTCCATATTTACACACTTTCTAACTAAGTCGCTTTATTCTTCCAGTATTAGTCGTCTACTTCCGCAAAGACTTGCGTTGCTTTTACAGCCTTCTTCCAGCCCTTGTAGAGTTGTTCCTTGCGCGATTCGTTCATAGATGGCTCAAAGAGTTCTCCTGTCTCGTTCAAGAGTTTCAACTCATCCAAATCCTTCCAGTAGCCTACTGACAAACCTGCTAGGAAGGCTGCCCCTAGAGCTGTTGTTTCCAAGTTTTTGGCGCGTGCAATGTCGATTCCCAAGATGTCAGCTTGGAACTGCATGAGGAAGTTGTTCATAGCTGCACCACCGTCTACTTTCAAGACCTGTATAGCTGTCTGAGCATCCACTTGCATCGTATCGATAATATCACGCACTTGATAAGCAATTGATTGAAGAGTTGCCTTGATAAAGTCTTCCTTACTTGTTCCACGAGTCAATCCAAAGACAGAACCGCGAGCATTTTGGTTCCAGTATGGAGCGCCTAGACCTGTAAAGGCTGGAACGACATAAACTTCATCATTGTTGTGAGAATCACGAGCGTATTTTTCAGATTCTGGTGAATTTTCCACCATGCGAAGACCGTCACGAAGCCACTGAATGGCACTTCCTGCGATGAAGATAGAACCTTCTAAAGCATAGTAAACCTTGCCATTGATTCCGTAACCAATCGTTGTCAAGAGGTTATTTTCAGACAACTGCATCTCTTCCCCAGTATTCATGATGATGAAAGAACCTGTTCCATAAGTATTCTTAACCATACCTGGCTCAAAGGCCAACTGTCCAAAGAGGGCCGCTTGTTGGTCCCCAGCCATACCTGAGATTGGCACTTCTCCACCGTAGAAATGGAATGGCGCTGTCTTACCGTAGATTTCAGAGTTAGAACGAACTTCCGGAAGCATAGCCTTAGGAATGTTGAGGATTTCCAAAATCTCATCATCCCATTTGAGTTCTTTAATGTTATAAAGCATGGTACGAGCTGCGTTTGAGTAGTCGGTCACGTGAGCCGCACCGTCAGTCAATTTCCAAACTAACCAAGTATCGATAGTACCAAAGAGCAATTCCCCTTTTTCTGCTCGCTCTTGAGCTCCTTCTACATGATCCAAAATCCAACGAACCTTAGTCGCTGAGAAGTAAGCATCAATGATCAAACCAGTCTTTTCATGGAATTTTTCCACATAACCTTGACTTTTTAGTTGTTCAGCCAAAGGAGCTGTCTGACGTGATTGCCAAACAATAGCGTTGTAGATAGGAAGTCCTGTTTTCTTATCCCAGACGACAGTTGTTTCACGTTGGTTGGTAATTCCGATTGCTTCGATTTGATTTGGCTTGACACCACTTTCGATGAAAGCTCCCGCAATAACTGACTGGACTGAGTTCCAAATTTCATTGGCATTGTGCTCTACCCAACCTGCCTGAGGGAAAATCTGAGTGAACTCTTTTTGACTCGAGCTAACTTTTTCTCCTTTTTTGTTGAAAATAATGGCACGAGAACTTGTAGTTCCCTGGTCAATGGCCATGATGTATTTTTCTTGTGACATGTGCTGTCCTCCTGATAAAGATCTTGAGGATGTCTCCTCTTTACACTAACTAGTATACAAAATAAAGCGCTTTCTTGTTCATCAACTTTTTTTAATTTTTTAAAAAATGTGAGGAGATTGTGTGAATTTCACAAAAAAGACCTGGAACAACCAAGCCTTTTAAGTGAATAATAACTGACGAATCGCTGCCAAATCTTCCATATCCAAGTCGTTTTTTAAATAATAAACTGGGGTCTGTTCCTTCTTATAAATCGGGTTATTGGTAACCAGCAAATCATAATGCCGAGTACAATCATAGGCTTCAATGGTAATAAAACGATTGTATTCCAAATACCGTTTCAAAATGGCTGCCATCCTTGAAAAGACAAGAAAACCAGATGTCAAATCCAGACCAATCCGCATATGCTGGCCACCATTTTCAGCCATATATTCTATCAACTGGAGCCATTCCCAGAGAATTTTCTTATCCAAATCCGTCCCCTGCTGAAAAGCAGGTAGAGCATGAAAAATCTCCTCTGCTATCCCCTTAAAATCATGTTCCATCAGCAAATAGGGATGACAATTCTCCAACTGGTACTTGTAGCGGTCCTGTAAAATATAGCCCTTATAGAGATAGACTTGAGCACAAAGCTGACTGAGTTCATAGGTGACATGGTCCTCTGTATAATCACCCAGTAACTCCTCCTTCTTCATTTCTTGAATCAATTGCGTCAGCAAATCTGCCAACTGCCCTCCAAACCCAAGAATATACTCCATAGTATGAAGAGGAAGAATACGATGGGACAAGAGGAAAGAGAAGAATATCATCATCTCCCCATCCTCAGTTCCTAGAGGAAGGTGTTGTCCAGCAAAAAAGGACGGAGCCTTTCTCAGCAAACGAAGGTAGAAAATATTGTCAAAATACCCTCGCATTTTTTCTTCTATGACTTGAAACTGACAGGCATTGACCCGGAGACGTTGTTGACTGATGTGAGCCCAGAGAACCAGGTCCAATTTCTGACCCGAAGACAAACTTGCACCGCAGATTTCTTCTAAAGTGGCAATCTCCTGTTTTCTCTCTGATTTCTGCATGTGACCTTCCCACTCCTGACTGGACCAAACCTTGCGGAAAAGACAGAAATAGAAATAGCGAATTTGATGTTCTGGACCTCGCCACCGTCCATTTTGGATGGATAAGTCAAATTCTGACAAAATCTGATTTAGACTAGCTAAGTGGCGACCAAGCGTAGCCTCACTAATCATCAATTCTTGAGCCAGCTGATGGGCTAAAAACTGTTGGTGGTAGAGAAGATAAACAAGAATCTGATATTTAACAGCATTCTCCAAAAACAGGATCCTAATATCTCTCCCCTTGGTAGCTGCACCAATCGATAGACGCAGATTCTCATCTTCTAACTGGATTGTCAGCTCTAAACCACTATCCAAAGCCTTGTCATTGAGCAGGGTAACATATTTGGTTAGGGTTGCTTTTGAAAATCCTGTTTCCTCCATTACAGCCTTGACGGTCGTCTGAGACTCTTGTAGTAGAAAGGAAAGGATTGAAAATTGGCCAGATTCAGCCTTTTCCATCAAGTCTCCTAAATACATTTGTTACCCCTTTCATTTTCTACCTTAAGCATAGCATAAATCTAACAAATGCTGAAATAATCTGTTTCTCTTTTTACTTTCATGCTGATTTCCTGGTTCATTATCCTGAAAATCAATAAACACACGGCTCCCCCTTTGGGCATTTTTATGCTAAAATAGTAGCTATGGATAAAATTATTAAAACAATATCAGAAAGCGGAGCCTTTCGTGCTTTTGTCCTTGACAGCACAGAAACCGTCCGCACTGCTCAAGAAAAACATCAAACCCAAGCTAGCTCAACTGTAGCGCTTGGTCGAACTCTTATCGCCAGCCAGATTCTCGCAGCCAATGAAAAAGGAAATACCAAACTAACAGTTAAAGTGCTGGGGTCTAGCTCTCTAGGTGCTATCATCACCGTCGCTGATACCAAGGGGAATGTCAAAGGTTACGTTCAAAACCCCGGTGTTGACATCAAAAAGACTGCAACTGGTGAAGTCCTAGTCGGACCTTTTGTCGGAAATGGTCAATTCCTCGTTATCACAGACTATGGTACTGGAAATCCTTACAACTCTATGACCCCCCTCATCTCTGGGGAAATCGGTGAAGACCTTGCCTTTTACCTGACTGAAAGCCAACAGACCCCTTCTGCAGTCGGCCTCAATGTCCTTTTGGACGAAGAAGACAAGGTCAAGGTTGCAGGTGGTTTCCTAGTCCAAGTCTTGCCAGGAGCCAAGGAAGAGGAGATTGCTCGCTTTGAAAAACGCATCCAAGAAATTCCAGCTATCTCAACTCTTCTCGAAAGTGAAGACCATATCGAAGCCCTCCTCAAAGCAATCTACGGTGACGAGGCCTACAAGCGTCTTTCCGAAGAAGAAATCCGTTTCCAATGTGACTGTAGCCATGAGCGCTTTATGAACGCTCTTGCTAGCCTTCCAAGCTCAGACTTACAGGAAATGAAAGAGGAAGACCACGGAGCAGAAATCACTTGTCAATTCTGCCAAACTACTTACAACTTTGATGAAAACGACCTGGAGGAACTCATTCGTGACAAATCTTAATACACCTTTTATGATTGGCAATGTTGAGATTCCCAATCGTACCGTTTTAGCACCCATGGCTGGCGTGACCAACTCAGCCTTTCGTACTATCGCAAAAGAGCTTGGAGCTGGACTCGTTGTAATGGAAATGGTCTCTGACAAGGGAATCCAATACAACAATGAAAAAACCCTGCACATGCTTCATATCGATGAAGGTGAAAACCCTGTTTCTATCCAACTTTTTGGTAGTGATGAAGACAGCCTAGCGCGCGCAGCAGAATTCATCCAAGAAAATACCAAGACCGATATAGTCGATATCAACATGGGCTGCCCAGTTAACAAAATCGTGAAAAACGAAGCTGGCGCTATGTGGCTCAAGGATCCAGACAAGATTTACTCTATTATCAACAAGGTTCAGTCTGTCCTTGATATTCCCCTCACCGTCAAGATGCGTACCGGCTGGTCCGACCCAGCTCTTGCAGTAGAAAATGCCCTCGCTGCTGAAGCTGCAGGCGTTTCTGCCCTCGCCATGCATGGCCGTACCCGTGAGCAAATGTATACAGGTCACGCAGACCTTGAGACCCTTCACAAGGTCGCTCAAGCTCTGACCAAGATTCCCTTCATCGCCAACGGTGATATCCGTACTGTCCAAGAAGCCAAACAACGCATCGAAGAAGTCGGGGCTGACGCAGTCATGATTGGCCGCGCTGCTATGGGAAATCCTTACCTCTTCAACCAAATCAACCATTACTTTGAAACAGGAGAAATCTTACCTGATTTGACCTTTGAAGACAAGATGAAAATCGCCTACGAACACTTGAAACGCTTGATTAATCTCAAAGGAGAAAACGTCGCAGTTCGTGAATTCCGTGGCCTCGCTCCTCACTACCTCCGTGGAACATCTGGCGCTGCCAAACTCCGTGGAGCTATTTCACAAGCTAGTACCCTAGCAGAGATTGAAGCCCTCTTGCAATTAGACAAAGCTTAAACACAGAAAACCCGTAAACTTCATTCAGTTACGGGTTTTTAAAATGTATATAAACTTGAAATTATAAATTCTACTATTGAGCTAAAACAACACTAGAAACCTTGCCATCTGCACCTGTGGTAATTTGAACGGTCTTTCCTCCACCGATTGTAGCATTATACTTACCATCGTCAAGAGTATAGGAATAGCCTTTAATAGAGTAATTTTCTTTCTTTCCATCAGCAGATTCTACTGTAAATTGACCACCTGATGAAACTGTGATGGTTTCGCCATTGGCTCCCTTCCAATTGCCCGCTGCAGCTGAGAAATCACCATCTACCATGGTTAAAACACCCTTGTAGCGTTTATTTTGCTCTGCTTGTTTGTCTTGAAGTTTGCGGTCAGTTGTAGGATCATAGCTTGATTGGTTAGACTGGGCTTGAGTAGCTTGTTGAGTTGAAGGAGTCTGAGCAGGAGTTTGTTGACTAGCTACCTGTTGATTAGCCACTTCTTGACCTTGTCTTTGCTCTGGTGCAGGTGCCGCTTGTGATGGCGTTGCAGTTGCTGAAGATTGATCAGTAGATGCCTTGGCCTTTTCAGATGAAGCTGAACTTGAGGACTTCTGAGTCTTGCTTTCTTTGCTAGAAGAAGTTGCTTTAGAACTTGATGACTGGCTTGTCTTAGCAGAACTGCTTGCTTGAGTTGTTTCCTTTTTATTTCCACAAGCTCCTAATAGCAAGGTAGAAGCCAATACAGTCGCTGCCATCAATTTGATATAGGTTTTCTTTTTCATTTTTCTACTCCTTTGTAATATTTTAGAAATATAAAGAAATCTTTTTGTAATATAATTGTAACATTGAAATTTAAATATGTCAACAATTTATCTAAACTATTTTAAAAATCTTAAATACTTTAGATACATTTACTCCTCCTACTCTTTTATTCGTAATAAAACAGAAAAACAGGAGATTTTTCTGTTAAAAATTTAAATTTGTTTTTGTGTAATCGCTTGCATCTTTAACTGTAAAGGAATATAATAATAGAAAACTAGGATATAGGAGGTATAGGCTTATGTTAAGCAAATATTACAAGTATCTTCCTTGGTTGATTGTGACAGCTATTGTCTCTTATCAATCAGCCACTTACTATGCGCGAACTGCATTTGATGTGTTTTATCTGACTACAATCTTTTTGATTGTTTATATCGCTTTGTTATTCCTACACGAAAAATATCTCAAGTATCGATACAAAGACTTTTTTACTCACATGTTGAGTAATTCTAAGAAGGATAGCCATCCCTAAAAACAGTCGCAACAGCAAAGCAAACTAATAAAGGCAAACAAAGAGGTCGGGAACTTTGTCCCGACCTCGTTTTTTATTTCAATCGATAGGTTTTTCTTGGTTTCTTTTTAGGCACTCGTTTGAGTCCAACTTCTTCTACATATTCTCCGTATTTTACGAGAAAGTTATTGCTGACGATGGGGCGACCGGGGTTGATAAGATTGACCAGTTCAGTTCCTTCGTAGACAGTGAACTCCTCCTCCAGCAGATAAAGGAAGGTCGGATTCCAGTCGAGACGGCCTTGGATTCGTTTGATGGATTCTTGGATAATGGCATAATGATCAAAAGCGAAGGCTTGCTCCTCCAACTCTACTCCCTTTAAGAAGCACTTGCCTGTCTGAAAATCGACATCTACAAAAACCACGTCCTTGGCATCGTCTCCTGCTTGAACAAGTTCTAATGCACGACTAGGCAGATAAACCAAGTGGGCAATGGTCACTGTCCAGCCCCGTGGGTCACGGCCGGGAGTCGATACGGTCATCAATTGCTCGATTTTTTCCAAAGGAAGATCGAGATTAACTTCTTCTCTCACCTCACGCTGACAGGCATGCGCAGCATCTTCGCCCTTGTCCATAAATCCTCCAACCAGAGCCAAACAATTTTGATAAGGGTGAGCCTTGCGACGAATTAATAAGAGCTTGATCTTTCCTTCGACAAAGCAGTAGGCTACCATATCCACCGTCACACTTGGCTTTTCATATTGAGGGAGTTCCTGCTTGTAGTACCAGTCTAAAAACTCTTCCTGACTGGCATGGATTTCATAATATTCTTTTTCCGTCATCCCGTCTGGAATCTTCGTATCTGCCATTTTATGCCTCCTTACGAACTGCCTTAGTCCATTGGTACCAACCCACTAAACTATTGAGTGTGTAAACCCAGTACATGCCTTGGATATGGATATTTTCACCCCACCAGAGGTAGATACTAAATAGGTTAGTTGCAATCCAAAAAATCCATTGCTCACGGTAGAGACGTGTCATCAAGAGCTGACCAACACCATTTGTCGCGTCCGTTACACTATCGCGGAATGGTCGAGCACTGTGGATGCTTTGATAAGCTAGGCCCATACCAATCCAGATAATTGCAGTCAAAACTAAATACTTGAGCCAATCCACTAAGGATAATTTCTTGGCTTCAAAGTGCGATTCTTCTACTTTTCCTTGGTCATTAATACGGTTGGACAGCCAAGCATAGAGACCAATCGGCTGCATGACAAAGAAGTAAACGGTCGTCAAAACTTCACCATAAAAAGTCGCATTCATGGCCAAAACCAAATAGATAGCAGAGTTAATGGCCCCAAAGAGATAATTGCTTGCACGCCCTTCTGCTACCAAGATAACACAGACAATCCCAGTCCAAGATGCAAACAAGCTCATCCAGTCATGACTTTCTGTATTTTGAGTGAACTCTAAGATCAAGGGAACACTTGACAGGGTGATAAGATACAACCACTGGAAGAGGCTACGGCCGACAAAGAGATCTTTCCAGAGCAGGCGCATGATTCCTGCAAAACCGATTTTGCGGGCTTCCGCATGGACATTTTTAAAGTTTTCGATAAATTGTTTGATTTTTTCAGTTAGTTTTTTCATAATTTTCTCCTAATCTGCTTGGTAAATGGCATCAATAGCCACTTTGGCTGCTTCATAATTGCCTAGGTAATCCTCAGCTAGATAAACTAGTGGAATGGTGGTTAAATATTGCTCTCTCATCTGATCCAAATGCTGGGAAAAACTATGACGAATATGGTCTTCTGCCATAGTCATATCTCTAAATCCGTCATTGACATAGGAGCCGACAGGCTGCACAAAGAGAATCAAGTCCCATTTTTCCTTAGCCAAGATCGAAACAAAGAGATTGTCAAATGTTTCTCCTGATAAGTCCTCTTGGTCCTCAGTCTCCATGTAATAATCATAGTAGCCCTTGGTTACTAAGGAGTTGGTGTCTGCTATTACCAGTCCTCTATTGGCATTGCTATCGATTAACTTAGAGGTCTGGTCATACTGCCCCAACAGGAGATAATAGTAATCTTTTGGAGTCAATTCATCGTCGCGGACATTATTTTTAATCTGATACTCACGTGCGTATTCCAAACTAACTGGTGCATCGTAATACCTAGCCAAATCCTTAGCCAGAGTGGTCTTCCCATTGCTAGCACTTCCCATAATCAACACTTTCTTTGTAAACTGACGACGGAAGGGTTGAGCGATATATTTCCAATATTTACTTGGATTTTCTCGAATCATAGTCGCTGAGATACCAAACTTTCTTTCTTGCAAGACAGTCTCAAAGCCACGATTTGATAATTCTTGCTGGTAGTCACGTTCTCCCACAAAGAAGATTAGTTCTTGCTGGGCTTCATCATAGGAAATCTCTGCAAACATCTGATTCAACCACTCCTGCCAGCCCATAGGGTAACGAGGAAGATTGGTTTCATCTAACTTGCAGACAGAGGTCAACTCGTCATCACCAAAGGCCTCTCGGATATAGCGAAATCTCTTTTGAAGAGTTAAGCCTACCTGCTCCCCTCGGTCTCCCTCATAGCCTGAAACGACAACCCAGACCTGGTCACACTGCCGCTTCGCTCGCTGAATCAGATCAATATGTCCTTGATGAAGCGGAGCAAAAGTCCCAAATACCACTGCTGTTTTCTTTTTCATAAACGCATCACCTTTTTATAATTTTTGATATTTTTATTATCTATGTTTTTATTATAAATTATATTTTTGTTTTGTCAATAGTTTTTTATCATTTTTTATAAAAAAGTAGCAAAAAAGAGAATCAAGATTGCTCCTGATTCTCCATTTTATGCAATATCAAATTTTAACTGGCCTGCTTTGACACCAATCTTAAGTGTGCTACCTGCCACCAAATCTCCCTTAAGGAGAAGTTCTGCCAACTTGTCTTCCACTTCTGTTTGCAGGGTTCTGCGAAGTGGACGAGCTCCCATCTCTGGGTCATATCCTTGATTGGCCAACAATTTCAGTGCGGAAGCTTGTAATTTCAAATCGATACCTTTTTCAGCCAAACTTGCCACTAAAGGTTTGACCATAATCTTCACCACTTCCTGCATATGGTTGCTAGACAGGCTATGGAAGACCACCTTTTCATCAATACGGTTGATAAACTCCGGTCTATAAGCCTTTTTCAGCTCTTCAAACATGCGTTTTTCCATATTTTCCTGGTCAAAACGGATGTCCTTAGCCCCAAATCCGACAGTCTTGTCATCACGAAGGGCTGTCGCACCAAGGTTTGACGTCATGATGATAATGGTATTTGAAAAATCAACCTTGCGCCCCTTGCTATCTGTCAAGACACCATCATCCAAGACCTGTAAGAGAACATTAAAGATATCAGGGTGGGCCTTCTCTACCTCGTCAAAGAGGAGAACAGAATAGGGTTTGTTGCGAACCTTCTCGGTCAACTCCCCACCTTCTTCATAACCTACATAGCCCGGAGGAGCTCCATTGAGACGACTGGCTGCGAATTTCTCCATATACTCACTCATATCAAAGCGGATAAGGGCTGATTCATCGTCAAAAAGAACTTCTGCCAGAGCCTTGGCTAGTTCAGTCTTCCCGACACCCGTCGGTCCTAGGAACATAAAGGAACCAATCGGACGCTTATGACTGCGAATCCCTGACTGGTTGCGGCGAATCGCACGGCTAATGCTTGAAACTGCTTGATCTTGACCGATGACACGTTTGTGGAGTTCAGCTTCCAAGTTAAGGTATTTCTTAGCGTCCGTCTGAGTCAGTTTTTGGACTGGAATACCTGACAAACGACTCAAGGTGGTCAAAATATCAGACTCTGTCACCAAGTCTTTATAGACAGGCACTTCCTCTTCTTTTGCGATTAGCTGAGCTGCCTGTTTCCACTTGCCATCCATCAAGGCCTTGTCAGCTGGACTCAAGCCCGAATCGTCTGCTTTTACATGCTTTGCCTTATTTTGCACTGTTGCTGCTGCTTCGTCCAAGAGGTCAATAGCAGAGTCCGGCAAATGACGACTAGTCAAGTAACGATGGGCCATCTTGACGGCTGTTTCAACTGCTTCATCTGTGATTTGCACACGGTGATGTTTCTCATAAGTCGCCTTCAAGCCTTGTAAAATGGTCATGCTGTCTGCCACACTCGGCTCTTCAATCGTTACTTTAGCGAAACGACGAGAAAGGGCTGCATCTTTTTCGATATGTTTTTGATATTCTTCCTGAGTGGTCGCACCAACCGTTCTCAAAGTTCCACGCGCCAAGGCTGGCTTCAAGATATTGGCCGCATCTAGAGTTGAGTCAATCCCACTCCCAGAACCCATGATAGTGTGAAGTTCATCGATAAAGAGGATGACTTGTCCATCTTCTTCAATGTCCTTGATGATATTGTTCATACGTTCTTCAAAGTCACCGCGGAAACGTGTCCCTGCGACGACATTCATCAAATCAAGCTCTAACACGCGCATCTTAGCCATTTCCGTAGGCACATCCCCACTAGCAATACGCTGGGCAAGACCAAGCGCCAGAGCAGTTTTCCCGACACCCGCATCTCCAACCAAGACAGGATTATTCTTGGTTTTACGGCTCAAGATTTGAATCATACGAGAGATTTCCTTGTCCCGACCGATGACTGGCTCTAATCTGCCAGAACGCGCTTGCTCCGTTAAATCATGCGTATAGTCCTCGAGACCACCGCTCGGAGTCTGTGGCATGCCCATCATATTGGCCATAGAATTTTGCTTATCAGCTACTGTACGATGGCGTTGGCGTAAAGCCTTGAGGTCTTCACGAGTCCAGCCTGCACGTTCTTCTAGATTTCGACGTAGGGCAGCAATCTTAACCTGATCTTTCTTGTCTTCATAAGAAAAACCAGCTCTCTCCAAGATACGAGTCGCCAAGGCATTGCCATCATGCAAAATCGCATAAAGGACGTGCTCCGTCCCTAGCACCTTAGCATGGACCACTGATGCCACATATTCTGCTTCATCAAAAAGGACCTGCAAACGATGAGAAAAAGGCAACTCCGTAAAGGTTTCATCCTGGCTATAGTCCGTTTCAGTCAGTTCCAAAGCGACTTCTTCTAAACGGTCCATCTCATATGGATAATCATTTAAAGTCGCCCCTGCCACACTATAACTGTGATTGGACATGGCAATCAACAAGTGCCAAGACTCTAGGTAACGAGCTCCAAAATGGCCAGCAACCATGTAGGCACTTTCGATACATTCATTCAATGCTTTTGAATAGTTCATCTTACTTCCCTTTTCTATCTACCTCTTGTATGACCTGTCTTAGCATATTAGCACGAACAACTGGAGCTTCTTCTCCTAGAACGCGATCCAAAGCTACTGCTACCAGCAAATTCATCTCCTGCTTGGTCATCAATTCCTGCTCAACCAAAAGCTGTAGAATATCCTCATAAATTTCTTGACTGACCCGCTCACCAATTGAGTAAAGCAGATCCCTGAGCATTTCATGATGACTAGAAAACTCAATCCGTCCTATACGAATGTAGCCTCCGCCACCACGCTTACTTTCAACCAAGTAGCCTCTACTTTCCGTAAAGCGTGTCTTGATCACGTAGTTAATCTGACTAGGAACAACCTGGAAGGTATCTGCCAACTGACTCCGTTGCAACTCCACAATTCCAGATTGATCTAAAATCGCCTTGATGTAGGCCTCAATATGATCCGATGTATTTTTAAATCTCATTACAAACCCACCTCTCTCTTTAAACCTTGACTATCTTTGACTATTATACCGAAATTTTCTCATTTTTAAAAGAAAAAGGGCGCTGGTAAAGAATAATCTTCACCAACTCCCTATTTTTCTACTTATCTAAACCTAATTCTGCCAATATTTGACGTTTATAGGCAATCTTTTGAACTTCCTTGTCCTCATCTTCAGACCAATCTAGTTTAATTTCTGAAACAATCTGCCCAGGGCGATTTTTCAAGATATAGATGCGGTCGCTGAGACTGAGGGCCTCCTCGATACTGTGAGTAATAATCAAGGTTGTTAGCTGCAACTGCTTGTGAATCTCAAGGTACCAAGCGTGGAGCTCCATCTTGGTCATCTCATCCAAGGCGCTGAAGGCCTCGTCTAAGAGAAAGAGTTTGTGCCCAAAAAGGTAGGTTCGGAGCAAGGCTACACGCTGGCGCATCCCACCACTGAGTTCATGAGGGTATTTATCTCTTACAGCTGTCAACTGGAAGGTCGCAAGAATTTCATCTGCGCGAGCAATAGCTTCTGCCTTATCCACCTTTTGAATCAAGAGGGGCAGAATGATATTACCAAGCACCGTCTTGTGTTCCAAGAGCAGATCCTTTTGTAACATATAACTCACGCGCCCCTTGGGATTTTCTTCACCATCAAGGACAATTCTCCCTGACTGAACTTCTAAAATCCCCGCAATTAAGTTGAAAAGCGTAGTCTTACCAACACCACTTGGACCTAGGATAGAAACAACTTCTCCTGAAGTCACCTGTAGGTTGATATCCTCTAAAATCCTCTCCTGACCATAGGCATAACTGACGTGTTCTAGTCTAATTTCTGTCATTATTTCACAAATTCGTTGGTGAAGCCTTTGTCTGTCAAGTCTTCTTTAAGGATACCATTTTCTTTATCCCATTTGTAGAAGGCATTCCAGCGAGCTGCATCAAATTGCCCCCATTTTTCCTTGTCGCTTGCGTATTCTTTTGACAAGTATTTTTGAGATTCGATGACAAAGTCACGTTTTTCCTTGAGTTCAGGTGCATTTTTGATGAGGATATCAGCTGCTTCTTCTGGATGCTCCATGGCATATTGGTAACCTTTTTTGATGGCTTGGATGACTTTACGAGCTTCTTCTTTGTTGTCTTTCAGATAGTCGTTGTTTGCGATGATAACTGGTGAGTAGTAGTCAAACTCCTTGACGTAGTCTTTCAAGTACATGAAGTTAGCCTCTACACCTTGAGATTTGGCAAGGATACCATCCCAACCGTAGTAGATCCAAGCAGTATCAAAGACTCCATTGGCAATCGGTGTGATCGAGTTTGAATCGTTGTTTGGTACTTTTTCGACTTTCTCAAAGTCCCCACCTTGTGATTCTACCAAGGTTTTCAACATAGCAAGTTCAGTTGGGTCATTCCAAGTTCCGTATTTCTTACCAACCAAGTCCTTTGGACTAGCTACATTATCAGATTTACGAGAGATGATTCCTGATGTATTGTGCTCTACGATAGCTGCAACGGCAGTAATTCCTGCGCCCTTTTCCAATTTCTTAGCCATGTAGTCTTGGAAATACACTGCAAATGGTGCCTTACCATTGATAACCAAATCAGAAGAACTTTCTTCTGGTGGCAATTTCAAATCAACATCCACTCCAGCTTCTTTGAAATAACCTTTTTCCTTAGCAACATAAAGCCCTGTGTGGTTGGTATTTGGTGTCCAGTCTAGGATAAAGTCAATCTTCTTGAGTTCTGCCTCTTTGTTGTCTTTAGAAGCAGTTCCTTGACCACAAGCTACAAGTACAACAGCTACAAGAGCTGTCACAAGCGTTAAAAACACTCTCCATGTTTTTTTCATTTTGATTTCCTCTTTTCTTTTTCAGAGACATTCTAATTCTACGAACGTTTCCATTTAATAACATATTTCTCGCTGATATCGACCAACTTCATACCCAAAAGGCTGATAATCGATACCAGAATAATAATAGCAAACATGGTATCATACTGAAACAGTTTCTTGGACTGAATCATGTAGACACCTAGTCCTTCAAAGCCTCCCAACCACTCAGATACTACTGTTGTGATAAAAGCGTAAGAGACACTGACCCTCAGACCTGCATAAAAGTAAGGCAGGCTGACTGGGATTTTAAAATGCCAAAGGATTTGCCAAGGTTTGGCCCGCATCAGACTAAACAAGGTCAGCATATCCTTGTCACAATGCCTAAAACCGTCCAAAATGCTGACGATGATGGGGAAAGTTGTCGTCAAGATAATCAAGACAATCTTGGGCAAAATCCCATAACCGAGCCACAAAACCAGAATAGGAGCTATGGCAATGGTCGGGATAGTCTGAACAACCACCATCATAGGGTAAATCAGATCGTTAAGCCAAGTCAAACTATCCATAAGCACAGCCATGAGACAGGCAATCAAAACTCCCAGAACCAACCCCAGCAAAGCCACTCTCAAGGTCGCCCAGCTATGGTGCCAGAGAAATTCTCTATCACGAACAAAGGCCTGGAGAATTTCAAGAGGTGTCGGCAGGATAAACTTGGGGAGAAGTTTAAGCAAACCTGCTAGCTGCCAGATTGACAAGACTCCTAGAAAGCCCAATAGACTAATGTGTCGTCTCAGTATACTTTTCAAGTTTCTCATCAATACTTAATATCTCTCCTACATTTATTTTAACATTGGCAAAGACATTATCTGCCTCCTGCCCCGCCACTTCCAGCGCTTCTTTTAGAATGCGCATAAGCTCATCAAACTCCCCTTCCAAGACTGTTTCAAATGGTGTCACTACCATGGTCACTTCTTGAGCTTGCAGATAAGCAATGACCTGATCAATAACAGCAATCCGATCAATTCCCTGTGCCAAGGGTAAAACTTGCAAGGCTATGCTTGCTTTCATAAGAACCTCCTCTTCTCGTTTTCCTTTGACAAAAAGAAAAACCTTTACCATATATGGAAAAGGTCAAGATTAGACTAAGTATCGTTCCCTACGCTGGCATTACCCAGATCAGGTGCGGTCGAAGTTTAACACTTCCTCTCAGACTGTACACAGACTCCCATATATTATATGGACATATGATAGCGCAAAACAAAAAAAATGTCAAGGAAACTGCTTACAGAAAAACATGAAAAAGAGTTTGAAAACAAATGCTTCAAACTCTATATAGCTTTTTTATTTAGCCTCGTACCAGGTTGCACCTTCATTTTCATCTGCGATGAGGGGAACACTGAGTTGGATGGCTTCTTCCATGGTTTGTTTGACCAATTTTTTCACCTCTGCTAGTTCCGATTTAGGAACTTCAAGGACAATTTCATCATGCACTTGTAACAACATCTTAGTCTGATAACCACCCGCAACCAAGGCTTTATCTAGCTGAGTCATAGCAATCTTGAGAATATCTGCCGCAGATCCCTGAATAGGGGAGTTGATAGCAGTTCGCTCTGCAAAACCACGAATGTTAAAGTTACGCGAATTGATATCTGGTAACTCACGACGACGCTTGAAGAGGGTCTCTACATATCCCTTATCACGCGCCTCACGCACCACTTCATCCATGTAGTTTTTAATACCTGGGAAACGTTCAAAGTAGGTATCAATGTAAGCTTTGGCCTCCTTACGGCTGATGCCCAAATTATTAGACAAACCAAAATCTGAAATCCCGTAAACCACTCCAAAGTTAACCGCCTTGGCATTGCGACGATCATTTGCAGTCACATCCTCAGGACGCTCAATGCCAAAAACCCGCATGGCTGTCGAGGTATGGATATCTGCCCCCTCTTGGAAAGCCTTAATCAAGTGCTCGTCTTTAGAAATATGCGCTAAAACACGCAATTCAATCTGCGAATAGTCCGAGCTGAGAAGGACACTATCCTCCCACTCAGGCACAAAAGCCTTCCGAATGAGACGCCCTTGCTCCAAACGCACAGGAATATTTTGCAAGTTTGGATCCACACTAGACAGACGCCCGGTCTGGGTCAAATCCTGCACATAGCGAGTATGAATCTTGCCATCAGCCAAAATCCAGTCCTGCAAGCCAATCACATAAGTAGATTGAATCTTAGCAATCTGACGGTAGTCTAGGATTTTCTTAACGATTGGCGCAATAGGAGCCAAGCGTTCCAAGACATCCACCGCTGTCGAGTATCCAGTCTTGGTTTTCTTAGTGTATTCTAGAGGAAGTCCCAATTTCTCAAAGAGAAGTACGCCCAACTGCTTAGGCGAGTTGATATTAAACTCCTCACCAGCCAGTTCGTAAATCTCCTGAGTCAGTTTTTCAATGACAAGCTCATTTTCAGTCTGCATCTCAAGCAAGGTCTCTTTCTTGACCATAATCCCAGCAATTTCCATCTTGGCAAGGACAAAAGCTAGAGGTTGCTCCATATCATAAAGAAGCTCTAATTGGCCATTTTCACTGAGTTTTTCAAGCAAAATCGGCTCAGTCTCAACCAAAACAGCAAGCTTACGAGCCAAGTGCTCCAAGAATTTCTCACGTTCAGGAATGGCCTTCTTGACACCCTTACCGTAGAAAGTTTCATCATCAACTAAGTAAGTCTGACCGTAAAGACTCGCAATGGTCGCAATTTCATTGTCCTCAACAGTCGAAAGGAGGTATTTAGCCAAGCGACTGTCAAAAGCAGGCGCCTGCAAATCCACATCAAAACGATTTAAGAGAACTTTAGCCTTCTTAAAGTCATAAACTCTCAGAGGTGTTTTTTCTAAAAAGCCCTTGAAAATAGGCTCTTGCAAAAGCTCAAGCTTGTCTGTAGCGTAAAGCTTATCCCCACAAGACCAGGCAAAACCAACCAAGTCATCTGTATGGTAATTCTCCCCAAAGAGTTCAAAGTGGAAGATAGACTCTTCACTCAGCATGTCTTGACTGACTTGGTCAACGATGGTAAAATCCAAACCCTCAGCCATATCAGCTGACGACACATTTAAAGCCTGCCTGAGCTGTTTGAAGCCCATTTCGTCGTAGAATTTCCCAAGATTTTCCACATCTGGACCACTATAGACCAAATCCTCCAAACCAATCTCAATCGGTGCCTTGGTATCAATGGTCGCCAGTGTTTTAGACAAAAAGGCCTGTTCCTTATCATTAATGAGATTTTCCTTCATCTTAGATGCCTTCATCCCATCAATATTTTCATAAATCCCCTCAAGCGAACCATGCTCCAGCAAGAGCTTGATACCTGTCTTTTCACCAATTTTGGTCACCCCAGGGATATTATCCGACTTATCACCCATGAGCGCCTTGAGATCGATAAACTGAGTAGGTGTAATGCCCATCTTTTCCATGAGATATTCTGGCGTAAAGGCCTCAAACTCAGCCACACCTTTCTTGGAAATCTCAACCACCGTATGCTCATCCGTCAGTTGAATCAAATCCTTGTCCCCACTGACAATGGTAATATCAAAACCATCTTGCTCAGCTAACTTATCCAGTGTCCCAATAATGTCATCCGCCTCATACTGAGCTAACTCATAGTGACGAATCCCCATATGATCCAGCAACTCACGAATGAAGGGAAATTGCTCACGAAACTCATCAGGGGTCTTAGCCCGATCACCCTTATAGTCCGCATACATCTCTGTACGGAAAGTCGTCTTTCCTGCATCAAAAGCCACTAAAATATGACTAGGCTCAATCCTCTCTAACAAATGGCTCAACATCAACTGAAAGCCATAAATCGCATTGGTATGCAAACCAGCCGCGTTCTTAAAACGGTCTAACTGCTGATAGAGCGCAAAAAACGCCCGAAAAGCAACAGAAGACCCATCAATCAATAATAATTTTTTCTTATCCATACACCCATTATAAAGGAAAGTACCAAAAAATACCATTGGGAAGAATTCCCTGAGAGAAACTAAGATACTATACAAAAGAGAAGGAAGTTATTCCTTCTCTTGCAAACTACGAAATGAATTAGTTTTTACGTTTCACAAATGGAATAGCACCAAGGAACAATCCAAGGAATCCCAATGATGCAACTGCAACATTATCTTTACCACCAGTATTTGGAAGTTCTTTTTTATCTTCTGCTTTTGCTGCTGGTGCTGGTGCTTGATAAGTATTATCCTTGTTAGTACCTGCTGTTGTAAGAGTATATTCTGGAACTTCATTAATTGCTGGTGCGCCTGTTTCTGCATACGCTGGAACTTCGTTAATTGCTGGTGCGCCTGTTTCTGCATACGCTGGAACTTCGTTAATTGCTGGTGCGCCTGTTTCTGCATACGCTGGAACTTCATTAATTGCTGGTGCGCCTGTTTCTCCGTATGCAGGAACATTATTCACTGTAGCGTCTTCACCATTTGTAGATAAAGGCCCTGTATATTCTGGAGTTTCGTTAACAGCTGCTAAGACAAAATTAGCACCACCTTTATATTCTGGAACTTCGTTAACAGCTGCTAAGACAAAATTAGCACCACCTTTATATTCTGGAACTTCATTAACAGCTGCTTCTAAACTATTAACTCCACTGTTGAATTCTGGAGCTACCTCAGCTACAGGAGGTAATAATGCTTCTCCGTTTTCATTCACAGGTGTATTGGTTGCAAGAGTTCCTGTGAATTCTGGAGCTACCTCAGCTACAGGAGGCAATAATGCTTCTCCATTTTCATTCACAGGTGTATTGGTTGCAAGAATTCCTGTGAATTCTGGAGCTACCTCAGCTACAGGAGCATCAGCCGCATTAACTCCTCCACTATATTCTGGAGCATCGGCTACAGTAGGAGGTGTTGCATCATTTACCCCACCATTGAAATCAGATCCATTATCTCCAGAAGGAGAGTCACCAGGATTCACACCACCACTAAATCCTGGAGCGTTAGGAGCAGTTGGCACTTCGTCAGGTTGTTTAGCATCATCAGAAGGTGCATCACTAGGATTTACACCACCACTGAAGTCTTTCGGTTCTTCACCCTTAGGAACTTCTTTTAAGTTTTCGATATAACCTAAAGTTGTGTTGTAATCGTCAGTTAGCTCATCGATTGCAGATTTGTATGCTTTTACAGCTTCGTTAGCTTCATCAAATTTAGCTTGAGCTTCATCAGCGGCAGTTTTAGCAGAAGCAACTGAAGCTTCTAGTTTAGTTACAGCATCTTGCAATCCATCTTGGATAGCTTGATCCGCATTGTTTTTCTTAGCAGTTTCAAGAGCAGTTTTAGCTTTTTCTAAAGTTTCTTTTTGTTTCTCTAATGCAGCATTTTTCTCTTCTACTACCTTAGCTTTTTCAGTAGCGTCAGCTTTATCTTCCTCAGCTTCTTTCGTTAATTTTTCAATTTTTTCAGCTAAATCATCAGCAATGTCTGTAAGTTTTTTAACAATTGGTTTAGAAGCTTCTTTTTGAGCTGCTTCATCAATCTTCTTAGTTTCGTCAGCAGTTAACTCTTTAGTTTTATAAGCTTCAGGAGCTTTATCTTTTGTGTTGGCATCGTTGAGGAATTCATCTACAGCTTGAGTAGCTGTAAGAACTCCATCTTCAATCGCTTTTAGTAAAGCTTCTTTACCGATTTCAGCTTTTGCTTCTTCGATAGCTTTCGCTTTATCTTCAGGCTTGATGCTATCATCCTTGTTGACTTTATCTTCAGCCTTTTTTTCAAGTTGCTCTAAAGCACCTTTCAAAGCTTCTAAGTTAGCTGCTTCTTCTTTTTTAGCGTCTTCTTCTTTTTTTACTTCTTCTTCAACTTTAGCTTTTGCTTTAGCTGCTTCTTCTTTAGCCTTAGCTAATTCAGCTTCTGCGTCAGCTTGAGCTTTGTCTGCTTCTGTTTTTGCAGTCTCAGCAGCAGTTACATCAGCAGCTTCTTTTTTAGCTTTCGCTGTAGCTTCTTCAACCTTTTTAGCTTCTTCAGCTACTTTTTTCTCTAATTCAGCAACTTTAGCATCAGCCTCTGCTTTAGCTTTAGCAGCTTTTTCAGCTTCGGTTGGTTCAGCTTCTTCCTCTGGAGTTTCTTCTGCTGGTTTAGCTGGTTCTGCAGCTTCTTTTGCTTCTGCTTTTTTTACTTCTTCAAGAAGATTATCACGTTTTTCAGTTAAATCTTGAATTTCAGCTGATGCAGCTTGAATTTTTTCATCAGCTTCATCAAATTCAGACTTCGCAGTATCGCGTTCTTTTTCAATCGCAGTTACAGCTTTTTCTAACGGTGTTGTGATATCTTCACCAAATCCATTATCTTTAGCGGATTTAAGAGCCTCTTTTGCTTCTTTTAAAGTATCTTCCTGTTTTTTTAGTGTTTCAGCTTTCTTTTCAGCATCGGCTTTTAATTTCTCAGCATCATCCGTTAAGTTTTCAATTGTTTCAGTTAAATCATCAGCTTTGTCTTGCAATTTTTCTGATTCAGGACGAGCAGCATCCGCTGCTTCACCTTCCTCAATTCCCGCTTGCACCTCTTCAGGAAGCTTGTCCTTAGATACAGGAGCTTCTGTTCTAATTGTTGGATTAGTATCTTGTGCTTTTTCAGCATCATCTGCTAACTCAGCAAGAATATCAGAAGCATTTAATTCACCAGACTCAACAGACTTCAATAATTCTTCTTTTGCTTTTTTGTCAAGCAATTCGTTATCAGGAATTTGTTTCAAAGCTTCAGTTAAAGCTTCTTTAGCTTCTGCTTCTTCTTTTGCAGCGGCTTCTTCTTTTGCGGCTTCTTCTTTTGCTTTAGAGTCAGCTTTAGCAGCTTCTTCTTTTGCTTTAGCTAATTCATCGTCAGCCATTTTCTTAGCTTCTTCAGCTTTAGTTTTTGCAGCATCAGCCTCAGCAGCTTCTTTTTTCTCTGTTTCAAGTTTAGTAGTTGCATCAGTTGCTGTAGTTGTTGTTGTATCTACTTTTTCTTGAGCTGCATCAACTTTGGTGTTAGCTTCTTTTTCAGCTTCCTTAGCTTTTTCTACTTCAGTTTTTGGAGTTTCAGCCGCAGGTGTAGGCTTAGTTTCTCCAATCGGTTGAGTAGCTGTTGGTTTATCATCAGCTTTCACGACTGACGGTTGAGATGCAACAAAAGCCGCTCCCAAAACAGCTACACTAGCCAAACTAGTTAAAATCATTTTCTTTTTATCCATTTTTAAATGCTCCTTTTTTAAATCATAACTAGTTTCATTATACTCCTTTTTAACTTAAGTATCAAATAAAATGTTAATATGTTTCGCGCTTTATTATATATAGTATGTATTTCAAAAAATTGAAAATAGAAAGCTTATTTAAAACGTTTCCAATCTACTTTCTTTTCATTCTTTTCAATTTATATGATAATTTTTGCTATTCTTGAATCCATTCACCATTAGACTTTACTCTGTAGCCATCTACCGTCGTATTGACTGCTAATGCACCTGAAGAGTAAGAATAATACCACTTACCAGAGACTTGATACCAGCCCGTTTTCATTGCCCCTGAGTCATCTAGATAATACCACATCCCATTTTCCTTTAACCATCCTGTCTGCATTTCACCAGATGATTTCAAATAATACCAGGTAGAACCATCTTTCAGCCATTCTGTCGCCTTAGAACCATCTGATTTGAAATAATACCAACTACCATTTATTTTCTTCCAACCCACAGTCAATCCATTATTTGAACCATAATTAGAGCTATTTACTGATTGATTCTGTGACGAAGTTACTCCCTCCAACTGAATATAACGACGATTTCCACTATACGAAATGTAACTTAACCATTTGTAGCCATCTTTTTCAATCACCTGATCATAATGAACACTCTCACCTGGAGAATAATATGCAAGTGGAGTTGCATTCAATAATGGTTGATCTTTAATAGGAGTCTCCACCTTAAAATAATGAGTTCCTCTCATCAAAGACGAAGATTGACTGGTCACAACATGATTGCTTGTCGAATCTTTTGAACTGTTTTGGACTTCTTTAGAATTGCTTGATAAATCTTTAAAATGAATAAAACCGGTCATCTTGTTTGCTTTTACAATTCGTTTATTATAATTACCTTTATAATCATAGTTGTATTCCTCAATTTCTATATTATCTCCCATCACATTTGAAACCCAAGCAACATGACCATAACCTCCTGCAGTAGACCAAGCAATCGAGCCGATAGTCGGTGTATTATCAACACGATAACCTTCACGACGAGCACGATGCCCCCATTCATTCGCATTTCCATAAGCAGCCGGAATCTCAAAACCATTTACACCACTTAAGCGAAAGGCTGCAAAAGAAGTACACTGACGAGAATACATGCGCCACTTGTCAATTTCCTGACTGCCATTTTTATAATAAGCAGGATAATCATCCCCACGCGCAATCGAGCCATTTCCTCCCGAATAGGCAGATACACTATTACCCGCTGCTAACATCAATCCTACTACTAAAAAAGGAACAACCTTTTTAACTGATTTTCTAAAAGAAAATCTTGTCTCTGTTACTGTAAATGGTGAAATTTTCATTCATCCTCCTTGAAAAATAATATAAGTCGAAGATTGCCTTCACTTAAACTATTCGGAGAAAAAAGAAAAAGTGAGAAAATTTCTCACTTTAGTCAAGATAATGAATCAAATTCTTTTCGGTAAGGATATCTGAGTAAGTAAAGGATTCAACATAAACATTAGCTTGTTTATCTCCTTCAACATTCCCAAATTCCACGATAAATAGAGATGGATAAACCTCAATTAACTTACCCAATCTATTTTTTTGGCGTTTACGACCATTCTCCAAAGTCATTTCTACGACTTGTCCCTCATGTGCCTTGATTTCTTCTTTGATTTTTTTCATCTTGGCTACGTCTGTAAATGCATCTGACATCTTATGCCTCCCTTTTTGAGATACTTGAAAATTTATTGTATTCTTTTTGGAAAATCAATTCCACTGTTCCACGAGCTCCACTACGGTTTTTCTCGATAATAACTTCTACCTTATTATTTGGTATGCCTTCCTCTTCTTCACCACCACGCTCATAGTAGTCGTCACGATAAAGAAATGCTACGATATCAGCGTCCTGCTCAATAGACCCAGATTCACGAATATCAGACAAGACTGGTCTCTTATCCTGACGTTGTTCTACACCACGAGACAACTGACTGAGAGCAATTACTGGAACTTTCAGTTCCTTGGCTAGGATTTTTAACTGACGAGAAATTTCTGAAACCTCTTGTTGACGATTTTCTCGACCAGTTCCCGTGATAAGCTGCAAATAGTCTATCAAAATCAAACCAAGGTTGCCCGTTTCTTGAGCAAGTTTACGAGAACGAGACCGAATCTCTGTAATCCGAATCCCTGGCGTATCATCGATATAGATACTCGCATTAGCTAGATTCCCTTGAGCAATGGTATATTTTTGCCATTCCTCATCAGTCAATTGACCCGTACGAATAGAGTGAGACTCTACCAAACCTTCTGCAGCTAACATACGGTCTACTAGACTTTCTGCACCCATCTCGAGCGAAAAGATAGCAACCGTTTTGTCCAACTTAGTCCCAATATTCTGAGCGATATTCAAGGCAAAGGCTGTCTTACCAACCGCTGGACGGGCTGCTAGGATAATTAACTCCTCCTCATGAAGTCCAGTCGTCATATGATCCAAATCACGATAGCCCGTAGCAATACCTGTAATATCAGTCGTTTGTTGAGAGCGAGCCTCCAGATTTCCAAAATTGACATTCAACACATCTCGAATGTTCTTAAATCCACTTCGATTAGCATTTTCACTGACATCAATCAGTCCTTTTTCTGCCTGAGCAATGATTTCATCAGCTGGTTGCGAAGCCTCGTAAGCTTGATTGACAGACTCTGTCAACTTGGCGATTAATCGCCGTAACATAGCCTTTTCTGCAACAATTTTAGCATAATACTCCGCGTTAGCAGAAGTTGGCACAGAATTGACAATCTCAACCAAGTAAGACAGGCCACCAATATTCTGTAAATCACCTTGATTATCAAGAATGGTACGAACCGTTGTTGCATCTATAGCATCGCCACGATCGGATAAATCGACCATAGCTTGAAAAATCAAACGATGGGCATACTTAAAAAAGTCCCGAGACTCAATATATTCTCGCACAAAAACAAGCTTACTCTCGTCAATAAAGATAGCCCCTAAAACGGATTGCTCAGCTAAGATATCTTGAGGTTGTACTCGTAACTCTTCTACTTCTGCCATCAGACTTCCCTTCCTTTTACAATCTTGTCAAGAAGGTGTAAATTTATCCTTCTTTCACACGAAGATTGATTACACTTGTGATATCTTGATAGATTTTCACTGGTACATCAATCAATCCAACTGCTCGAATCGGAGCTTGTACTTGAATATGACGTTTATCAATCTTAATTCCAAATTGCTTTTGCAATTCTTCTGCAATTTTCTTATTGGTAATAGAACCAAAGGTACGGCCATCTGGACCAACCTTTTCAACGAATTCTACAACCGTTTCTTCTGCTTCAAGTTGAGCTTTAATTGCTTTTGCTTCTGCAATCATCTCAGCGTGAGCTTTTTCTTCCGATTTTTGTTTACCACGAAGTTCACCCACCGCTTGAGCAGTTGCTTCTTTTGCTAAATTCTTTTTGATAAGAAAGTTTTGTGCATATCCTGTTGGTACTTCCTTAATTTCGCCTTTTTTACCTTTTCCTTTAACATCTGCTAAAAAGATTACTTTCATTCTTCTTTCTCCTTTTCCTTTATTTCATTGAATACAATTTCCGTCAGTTTTTCACCTGCTTCTGACAAGGTTAAATCCTTAATTTGAGCTGCTGCCAAATTAAAGTGGCCTCCACCTCCCAGCTCTTCCATAATCCGTTGTACATTCAGCTTACTACGACTGCGAGCTGAGATAGAGATAAATCCTTGTGTATTCTTCGCAAGAACAAAACTCGCTTCAATACCTGACATAGCTAACATGGCATCTGCTGCCTTACTAATAACAACTGTATCATAACATTTCGAGTCCTTAGCCTCTGCTATTAGTACATCTGAACCTAATTTACGCCCCTGTAAAATCAGTTCATTGACCTCACGATATTCTTCAAAATCTGTCGCAGCAATTTCTTGGATAGCAATACTATCACTTCCTCTCGTTCTGAGATAGCTAGCAACATCAAATGTCCGACTAGTCACTCGTGAGGTGAAATTTTTAGTATCCAACATCATACCAGCCATTAAAACACTTGCTTGCATACGACTCAAACGATTTTTCTTAGAATTCTGGAACTGAATCAATTCCGTTACCAACTCACTGGCACTACTTGCACCACTTTCGATATAAGTAATAACCGCATTATCTGGAAAATCCTGATCCCGTCTGTGGTGGTCGATGACGATGGTTTGGGTAAATAAATCATAAAAATCTTTTGATAAAGTTAAAGCTGTCTTTGAATGGTCTACAAGAATCAACAAAGAACGATTGGTCACCATCCCCATTGCGTCCTTAACAGACAACAACTTTGTAACTCCTTCTTTTTCTAAGAATGAAACAGCTCGTTCAATATCCGGCGACATTTGTTCTTCGTCATAAATAGCATAGCTATTTTGAGTCACATTGCTGGCAAATAACTGCATACCTACAGCAGAACCCAAAGCATCCATATCTAGATTTTTGTGACCAACTACAAAAACCTGATCCACACTCCGAATCTTATCTGAAATAGCTGTCATCATAGCGCGCGTACGGGTACGGGTACGCTTGATTGACGCAGCAGATCCACCACCAAAATAAACTGGATTTTTCGTTTCGTCGTTTTCCTTGACAACCACCTGGTCGCCACCACGCACTTCAGCCAAGTTCAAGTTGAGCAAGGCAACTTTCCCTATCTCATCATGATTTCCATCACCATAAGAAAATCCCATACTTAAAGTCAAGGGCAACTGTCTCTGTTTCGACTCTTCTCTGAAAGAATCAATAACAGAAAATTTATCGTTCATCAATCCCTCAAGCACCGTGTAGTCCGTAAATAGATAAAAGCGATCCATACTCACTCGACGGGAGAACATGGCATGTTTTCCAGCAAATTCTGAAACAAAATTGGCTACAAAACTGTTAATATGACTAATGTCAGACTCCGATGTTGCATCTTCTAAATCGTCATAGTTATCAACGGAAACAATTCCAATAACCGGACGACTCGTCACTAACTCAACAGTCGCTTCGTATTCTCCAGACACATCAAAGAAATAAAGAACTCCAGATACCTTATCCATATGAACCGAATAACGAATCTCACCTAAGGTGGCATAAGAACCTGGATTCCCCACAGAAGCCTTTATAATTGTTTGAATTAATGCAACATCAATCTCGCCCACTTCATTCGTCAAAATCAATTCAGCGTAAGGATTGAACCATTCAACTTCACCTGACGATAAGTCTAGTTTAATAACTCCGACAGGCATATGTTCTAACAAGGTTGTCAAACTATCTTCAGCTTGGTGGTTTACATACTGGATTTGTTCTACCTCACTCTTTGAGTAGTAGTCTCTCTGATGGATGAATAGTAAAATATATGAACCCAAAATAAGTAGCAAAAGAAATAGCGTTACCAGTGTATTCGTTACAAAAACAAGTTGCACAGACAGCACTCCGAACGCCACTATTCCTAATATTAAGGGGAAAATAGGACTTGCATAAAATTTTTTCATTCCAAACCTCTTGGCACCCATTATACCATAATAACCACCAAAAAGCGACTTTTTAAAAGTGTAATCAATAATTCTATCAATTATAAGAAAAAGGAGGTTTACAATCCAGTAAACCTACCTTTACACATATTCTAATTAAGATTCTTTAACTTCTAACAGACCAATTTCGCCATCTTCACGACGATAAATCACATTAGTTGTTTGATCTTCAACATCAACATAGATAAAGAAATCATGTCCCAATAAATCCATCTGTAGAATAGCTTCTTCCAAATCCATTGGTTTTAAATCAATTTGTTTTGAACGAACAACTCTAGACTGGACAACATTTGTATCTTCCACCAAGGCATCTGTAAATAATTGACTAGTTGCCACCTTGTTTTTATTTTTACGTTCGATTTTTGTTTTATTTTTACGAATCTGACGTTCAATTTTATCAGTTACAAGGTCAATTGAGCCATACATATCTTGAGATACATCTTCTGCGCGAAGAGTAATTGAGCCAAGCGGAATCGTTACTTCCACTTTAGCAGTTTTTTCACGATACACCTTCAAGTTTATTCGAGCATCCAACTCTTGTTCAGCTTGAAAATACTTTTCGATCTTTTCGAGTTTAGAAACTACATAATCACGAATTGCTTCTGTTACTTCTAGGTTTTCACCACGGATACTATATTTAATCATATGAGTACCTTCTTTCTAAACATTTTTGTTTTTCTGATTTCATTATAACGCTTTCATTTTGTTTTTGCAAATTTTTTCCTCATCTTACAAGGGAAAATGTTTTTACGTCCTCAGCACCAGCTTCTTCTAGCAATCTCTTCACACGATTTATAGTTGTTCCAGTAGTATAGATATCATCTATAAGTAGGATTTTTTTAGGAATAGTGACTCCACTTTTAATAAAGAAAGGAAGTTCTGTTGCCAAGCGTTCTGAACGATTTTTAGAAGAACTGGCCCGCTCTTCTCTCTTCTCTAGTAAGTCTTGAAAAGAGAATCCTGCTGCGTCAACTAAACCTTCAACCTGGTTAAATCCTCTCTCAAGCAATCTTTCAGGACTTAGAGGAATGACGACAAATTGATACTCTTTGTACTTTTTCAACTCCTCACTTAAAAAGGAAGCGAACACTTTTCTTAAAAGGAAGTCCCCATCAAACTTATACCGACTGAAAAAATCCTTCATAGCTTGATTGTAAGTAAAAATCCCTCTATGACGGACCTCAATTCCTTCTTTACACCAAAATTGACAATCTTGACACTTTATTGACAACCCTGTTTTCATACAGTTTGGACAGTACTCTTCTCCAATTTTCTCAAAAGTAGAATCACAATCTAAACAAAGACAGGAGACATCATTCCTCATAAGTAAGAGACTACTAAAAGTTAAAACAGCCTTCATAGTCTGTCCACACAATAAGCACTTCATAGACCCGCCTCCTTATTCATCTGCTGAATTTCCATAATTGCCTTCTTGATTGAAGCATTTAACCCATCATGGAAGAAAAGCAAATCTCCTGTCGGTCTATCCATGCTTCGCCCAACTCGTCCACCAATCTGAATCAAGCTAGACTTGGTAAAAAGGCGATGATTGGCCTCTACTACGAAAACATCCACACAAGGGAAGGTAACTCCACGCTCCAATATTGTCGTACTGATAAGTATTGTCAGTTCTCCATCTCGAAAAGCTTGTACCTGCTCTAATCTATCTTCTGTTACAGAAGATACAAAGCCAATTTTCTCATTTGGAAATTGCTCTTGTAAGATTTCTTTTAACTGTTCCCCTTTCTTAATTTCTGACGCAAAAATGAGTAACGGATAACCTGTCTTTCTCTGCTTCTCAATATAGGACTTTAACTTTGGTGACAATCTACTTTTCTCTAAGCAATGATTAAAATCCGATAACCAAACTGGTTTTGGAATAATCAACGGATTTCCATGAAACCGTCTTGGCAAACTCAATCGTTTTAATTCTCCGATGCGAACCTTCCTATCTAACTCATCGGTCGAAGTCGCTGTTAAAAAGATTCTCAAGCCATTCTCCTTTACACTATTCTTGACAGCGTGGTAAAGCGTGGGATTGTCAACATAAGGAAAAGCATCTACTTCATCCACTATCAGCAAATCAAAAGCTTGATAAAACTTCAATAACTGATGGGTCGTCGCAACAACTAATGGTGTTCGAAAATACGGCTCTGATTCTCCATGTAGGAGGACTATCTCGCAAGAAAAATCCTTTTGCAGGCGCTTGTACAGCTCCAAACAAACATCTATGCGAGGACTAGCCAAGCATACTGCACCACCCGCATTGATCACTTTAGCTACTACTTGATAAATCATTTCTGTCTTTCCAGCTCCTGTTACCGCATGTACCAAGGTTGGTTCTTGCTTATCTACTGCTTGAATCAATCCCTCTGACACCTTCTCTTGAAAAGGAGTTAATTGGCCACGCCATTTAAGAACATCTTGCTTCGGAAAATCCTCCTGTGGGAAATAGTATAAAGCTTGATCACTCCTAACTCGCTTCATAATTAAGCACCCCCGACAATAATAAGCACCGATAGGTAAATACCATTCTTCTAGAATAGTACTATTACAACGTTGACAGAAAAATTTCCCCTTCTCCTTTCTCATTGCTGGAATGTTCTCTGCCAACTTACGTTCCTCTTCTGTTAATTCATTCTCAGTAAACAACCGACCGAGATAATTTGGATTTACTTTCATACTTCTTTATTCGTAAAAACCTAGCGCTTTAGATAATTTTTTAGTACAATTAAATCATGGAATTTAGAACAATTAAAGAGGACGGTCAAGTCCAAGAAGAAATTAAAAAATCGCGCTTTATCTGTCATGCAAAGCGTGTTTATAGCGAAGAAGAAGCTCGGGACTTTATTACTGCCATCAAAAAAGAACACTACAAAGCTACGCATAACTGCTCAGCCTTTATTATTGGGGAACGTAGTGAAATTAAACGGACAAGTGATGATGGTGAACCCAGTGGTACTGCTGGCGTTCCCATGCTTGGAGTACTAGAAAATCACAATCTTACTAATGTCTGTGTAGTAGTGACACGCTACTTTGGAGGCATTAAGCTAGGCGCTGGAGGATTGATTCGTGCTTACGCCGGCAGTGTTGCCTTAGCTGTCAAGGAAATTGGTATCATTGAAATAAAGGAACAAGCTGGCATTGCTATTCAAATGTCTTACGCTCAGTACCAAGAGTACAGTAACTTCCTTAAGGAACATGATCTCATGGAACTTGAGACAAACTTTACAGATCAAGTCGATACGATGATTTATGTTGATAAAGAAGAAAAAGAAAATATTAAAGCTGCACTGGTGGAGTTTTTTAATGGAAAAGTTACTTTAACTGATCAAGGTTTACGTGAAGTTGAAGTTCCTGTAAATTTAGTGTAAACAAAGGAGAAAAATATGGCATTTGGAAAATTCATTCAAGGACTCGCTGGTAACCTTAGCGAGCAAAACAAAGAAACTCTTATCAAAGAATATGGACAATATCTACTAGAAAATGAAGAAATTCAAAGTGGATATAAACTGATTCGTGACTCAATTATATTTACAAATATCCGTATTATCTTTACAGATAAACAAGGCGCTACTGGTCGTAAGATGTCCATTAAATCAATCTTTTTAATGAACATTATTAACGTTGAAATGGAAACTGCAGGAGCAGGTATAGATGATAGTGAAATAACGATTACTTATCTAGAAAATGTTTTTCTAAAAGCACATAATGAACATTTTAGTACTCATAAATTTGAATTCCCTAAGAAAACGGATATCGTTCCACTTTACACCTATTTACTAGAATTAGCTTATCACAATCGCTTGAAAATTAATGGCTTAGACCTATGATATAAAAAAATCCTATCGCTTCGATAGGATTTCTATATTTTACAAATGGTATAGATAGCGTTATACTAGAAATATCTTATACAAAGAGGTATTCATATGTCTATTTATAACAACATTACTGAATTAATCGGTCAAACTCCGATTGTTAAACTCAACAACATCGTGCCAGAAGGGGCTGCGGACGTCTATGTAAAGCTTGAAGCATTCAACCCTGGTTCTTCTGTAAAAGATCGTATTGCTCTTAGCATGATTGAAAGAGCTGAACAAGACGGTATTTTGAAACCAGGTTCTACAATTGTTGAAGCAACAAGTGGAAACACTGGTATTGGACTTTCATGGGTAGGTTCTGCTAAAGGGTATAAAGTCGTCATCGTTATGCCTGAAACTATGAGTGTAGAACGACGTAAGATTATCCAAGCTTACGGTGCTGAACTCGTCCTAACTCCTGGTAGTGAGGGAATGAAAGGTGCTATTGCTAAGGCCCAAGAAATCGCTGCTGAACGTGATGGTTTCCTCCCACTTCAATTTGACAATCCAGCTAATCCAGAAGTACACGAAAAAACAACAGGAGCTGAGATACTAGCTGCTTTCGGTAAAGATGGATTAGATGCCTTTGTTGCTGGAGTTGGTACCGGTGGAACGATTTCTGGTGTTTCTCATGCACTCAAAACAGCAAATTCTAACATTCAAGTTTTTGCAGTAGAAGCAGATGAATCTGCTATTCTATCTGGTGAAAAACCTGGTCCTCACAAAATTCAAGGTATCTCAGCTGGATTTATTCCTGATACACTTGATACAAACGCTTATGATGGTATCGTTCGTGTAACATCAGACGATGCTCTCGCACTTGGCCGTGAGATTGGTGGAAAAGAAGGATTCCTTGTTGGTATTTCTTCAGCTGCAGCTATCTATGGAGCAATTGAAGTTGCTAAGAAATTAGGTACAGGTAAGAAAGTCCTTGCTCTAGCACCAGATAACGGCGAACGTTATTTGTCTACAGCACTCTATGAATTTGAAGTGTAGTCTCCTAAATGCACTTAGCCCTTATAATAGGGCTTTTTATTTATACCTTAAAAATAGAAAACTCTCCCTATAAGAATCTACTGCATAGAAAAAAGGAAGCAATTTAGCTTCCTTTTTATTATTAGTTATTCAAGGCTGCTGCCATTGTAGCTGCAACTTCAGCTTCGAAGTCGTTTGCAGCTTTCTCGATACCTTCACCAACTTCAAAGCGAGCGAACTCAACTACTGAAGCGTTAACTGATTCAAGGTATGCTTCAACTGTCTTGCTGTCATCCATGATGTAAACTTGTGCAAGAAGTGTGTAAGCTTGGTCAACTTTAGTGTTGTCAAGCATGAAGCGATCCATTTTACCTGGGATAATTTTGTCCCAGATTTTTTCTGGTTTACCTTCTGCAGCCAATTCAGCTTTGATGTCAGCTTCAGCTTGGGCGATCACTTCATCAATCAATTGTGATTTTGATCCATACTTCAAGTGTGGAAGAGTTGGTTTGTTAACCATTGCACGGCTTTCGTTGTCTTGGTCGATTACGTGGTTCAATTGTGCCAACTCATCTTTAACGAATTGCTCATCCAATTCTTTGTAAGAAAGAACTGTTGGTTTCATCGCTGCGATGTGCATTGACAATTGTTTAGCAAGTGCTTCGTCTCCACCTTCAACAACTGAAATAACACCGATACGTCCACCGTTATGTTGGTAAGCTCCAAAGTGTTGTGCATCTGTTTTTTCAATCAATGCAAAGCGACGGAATGAGATTTTTTCTCCGATAGTTGCTGTTGCAGATACGTATGCAGCTTCAAGAGTTTCACCTGAAGGCATTGTCAAAGCAAGTGCTTCTTCATTATTAGCAGGTTTTCCTTCAGCAATAACTTTAGCTGTAGTATTTACCAATTCAACGAATTGAGCGTTTTTCGCAACGAAGTCAGTTTCAGCGTTTACTTCAATAACTGCTGCAACATTACCGTTAACATAAACACCAGTCAAACCTTCTGCAGCAACACGGTCAGCTTTCTTAGCTGCCTTAGCCATACCTTTTTCACGAAGCAATTCAATCGCTTTTTCGATGTCACCGTCTGTTTCTACAAGCGCTTTTTTAGCGTCCATAACACCGGCACCAGATTTTTCACGCAACTCTTTTACAAGTTTAGCTGTAATTTCTGCCATTTTGATTCTCCTATATTTTTAAAAATAGGAGAGCCGGGCTAAGCCCCGCCCTCCTAGGTAATTACTATTTATATGAATTAAGCGTTGTCGCCTTCTACAACTTCAACGATTTCTTCGATTGAATCTGCTTGAGCTTCTGAAGCTGCAAATTCTGCTTCAACTGCTGCTGCATCTTCACCTTGACGTCCTTCGATGATAGCGTCAGCCAATTTAGCTGTGATCAATTTAACAGCACGGATAGCGTCATCGTTAGCTGGGATGATTACATCGATATCATCTGGATCTGTATTTGTGTCAACCATCGCTACAACTGGGATTCCCAATTTTTTAGCTTCTTTAACAGCGATTTGCTCTTTATGTGGGTCAACTACGTACATTACATCTGGAATACGAGGCATATCTTCGATACCACCCAAGAATTTTTCAAGACGTGCACGTTGTTTGTTAAGAAGTGCAACTTCTTTCTTAGGAAGAACTTCGAAAGTTCCATCTTCTTCCATACGTTTGATTTCTTTCAAACGAGCGATACGTTTTTGAATAGTTCCCCAGTTAGTAAGAGTTCCACCCAACCAACGGTGGTTGATGAAGTATTGACCTGAACGTACTGCTTCTTCAGCAACTGCATCAGCTGCTTGTTTCTTAGTACCAACGAACAATACAACGGCATCGTTAGCTGCTGCATCACGCATGAAATCGTAAGCTTGGTCAGCGTATTTAACAGTTTGTTGCAAGTCGATAACGTGGATTCCGTTACGCTCAGTGAAGATGTACTTAGCCATCTTAGGGTTCCAGCGACGAGTTTGGTGACCAAAGTGTACACCAGCCTCAAGAAGTTGTTTCATTGAAATTACTGCCATGAGTATTTCTCCTTTTTGTTTTTTTCCTCTTCTTGACTTCAACTCGCAAAACGACCCAAGGGCAACTGTTTCACAATTCATCAAGAATGAGTATTATCGTTCACACGACAAGTTTCATTTTACCATACTTTTTCAATATTTTCAAGCTATTTTTAGTAATATCCATTAAAAATTAGATTGGTAAAAAATATAAAAGAGACTCAAATAGAGCCCCTTTGTATCTATTAATTTGGATAAATGTAACTAACATATCCTGGGTAAGATGATGGATTGAACCAACCACGATAATTTCCGATTGATCTATTACCAGCGTAATTTGATTCTGATACTTGAATACGTGTTGATGATTCAACAGCTGTCACAACTGCTACATGACCATAACCGCCATCATTCCAACATGCAATGGCACCAACTTGAGGTGTAGATCCTGTACGGAATCCTGCTGCAGCTGCACTTGTAGCCCACTGTGCTCCATTACCCCAGTAGTCTCCAGCCCAAGGCGCCAATGTTTTAGCTCCCCATGTACACTCACCAACTGGATAACTTGAAGCATTTGTACTGTATGTTGGACGTTGTTTCACTGGTGCAGGAGTGTAGCTTGTTGATTCTGTTGAAGTACTGCTTGAAGATGATTCAGACGAACTAGATTCAGATGAACTTGATGATGATGTAGATACTGCTTGAACCTGCGCTGTAAAAGTTGTATTTCCAGAAGCAACTACTGTTTGTTGTTGACTTGCTTGTTTAGCTTTGTAAGCTGCTTCTGCTTCTGCAGCTGCTTTAGCTTCTGCTTCCGCTGCAGCTTTTTTCTCAAGTAAACTTGCTTTTTCATCCTCTGCAGTAGCCTTTTCAGCAGCAAGATTCAATTCTGCAGCTTTCAACTCAGCTTGTTTTGTAGTTAATGATTGAGCATCATCAGCTAGTTTTTGCTGATTTGCAATAACCGTATTAATTGCATCATTGTTTGCTACTTGTTTTTCAGAAATAGCTTTTTTATCTGCTTTTTGTTGTTCCAACATTTTGTTGTTTGCAGATACGATTTCACTCATTGCAGCAACACGTGAAATAGCTTCTGTAATTGATTTTGAGTTTACAATTGTATTAATGTAATTTGTTGCAGCTCCATTTGTTTGAGCACTACGAGCTTGTTTTTGTAATGAATCATTGCGAGATACAATATTCTTAGAAAGTTCTGTAATTTCACCCTCAAGCTTTTTAGATTCTTCTTGTAGTCTATCATTTTCAGATTGCAAGTTTGATTGCTCTGTTTGAATGGCAGATACTTGCTCCTGAACTTGATCAACTTGTTTTTGGGCTTCTTGTTGTTGTGCTGTTAAGTTACTAATTTTATTATCTTGAGCAGCAATTTTGTCATCAGTCGTTTCTGCATGCGCAGTTGTCAAAACAGCTGCTTGAGAAACCATTACTGTACTTAGTAAAAGTGACGCTAAGATTTTTTTCTTCATATTTCGTAGATACTCCTTCTTTTAAAGACATTACTAGTATACCAAAAAAAGGCCTAATGAATATTACGCCTTTGTTACATTTTTATTTCTTTCTTATAGGTAAATCTTTTCAAAAATAAACTGAAAAATAATCATCCATATAAGGTTCAAAATCATTGATGGTACTAAACTATAGACTATAAATAAAGACATACTATCCACAGTTAAACCTACCACTAATGCAAGTATATAAGCTCCCATCTCAAATAGAAAAGTCATGACAATAATTGCCAACATTCTCGTCCAACGATTCAATAAAATAACGCTATTAAATTTATGGAGAAATGCCCCCAATAAGACGAACAACAAAGTCGCAATCCCTATCAAGTGGAAAAAGTAAATGTCATAAACCAAACCCACTACAAAACAATAAGCTAAATAGAAATACTCTGATACTTCAATCGTCTCAAATAAGAGAAACAAAAATAGAAAATGACTGGCTAACTGTACATGGGGAAAAAATGAGCCCAAAAGCTGGCTAATATGGGCATCAATTAGAACAAAGAAAGGAAGCAATAAAAATACTCCAACTCGCTTCAACTGTCTCATTATGAATTCCCCACTAATTCTATTACACTCACATTATGAGTATCTGCACTTAATTTAACTGTTACTTCTCGTGTCAAGTAGTCAGTACTATGCGTTGTGGCAACCACTTCACCAACAGGAATATCAGCAACATTAAAGTTTCCTAATCCACCAGTTGTCACCTTATCTCCCGCACTAATATCGCTATTACTATTTAATTGGCTAATTTTAAGAACTTCATTTTCTTTGTCATAGCCAACAATAATTCCATAAATTGTAGTAGAACCATGCTGAATTTTAACAGAAATCTTATCAGCATTTTCCGTATTTGTCAGAAGGTTGACCATGGTAGAGTTCTCCTCTACTTTTGAGACACTCCCAATCAAGCCACCATTTGCAATTGCTAACATATTCTCAGAAGCCCCTTTTGATTTGCCTGCATCTAAGGTCAACTCCTGCTTCCAAGATACCGGAGAACGCATAATAACATCTGCTGCCAAAGTCTTTGTGGCTTGCAACTTGGACTTCATATCAAGCAATTGGCGCAGTTGTTCATTTTCCGCCTTTAAACTTTCCGCCTCATTTGATTTAACTTCTAATTGGTAAATCTGTTTCTTCAAACTTTCATTTTCATTATAAGTTCGTGTCAAATGAGCCAAATCTGATTTGACAGAATCAAACCACTGAAAAGGTTTTTGAACAACTCTATCAACCAATGAGATTCCATCTCCTAATTTTGTCACAATTGTACTTGAATAAGTCGTCGCTAAGAAAGCTGACACAAGCAGAACAATGACAAAAACAATAATGACATATTTTGATTTTTTAAAACGGTTCATATCCCTACCTTTATATCAAAAACTGTTACAGTAATTTTTTATGAATTCCTGAAAGCTACTAAGATTTTAAGAAAAATAAGCAACAACCAAGTACGATAATAACAAGAATGGTCAGCGTATCCTTTCGAGTCCATTTCAGTTGTCGGTATTGACTTCTGCCTTTTCCCCCCTGATAACCACGCGCTTCCATGGCGATAGCCAAGGAATCCGCACGTTTTAAACTTGTCGCAAAAAGAGGAATCAAAATGGGAATCATAGCCTTCACCTTTTGAACAATGCTTCCTTCACCAAAATCCACTCCACGCGCTTTCTGCGCATTCATAATCCGCGTCGTATCATCCATTAAGGTCGGAACAAAACGCAAACTCATGGACAGCATTAATCCAATTTCATGAACTGGAACTTTCACACGCTTTAAAGGTGCTAATAAAGCTTCGACAGCTGATGCCAAACTTAAGGGCATGGTCGTTAAGGTTAACAAAGTTGAAAAGAAAATAATCAATACAAAGCGACAAAAAATAATTCCAGCTTGTTGCAAAGCATAATCCGTGATTCTCACAAATGAAAACTCAAATAAAACATTCCCATTAGAAATGAAAAACAGTTGAAAAATAGTTGTGAAGGCAATCAAGAAAAACATAGACTTCAAGCCCTGAATAAAAAATGAAAGAGATACTCCTGACAAGGCAATAAATATCCCTGTCGCTATGAAAAGAATCAGATTTGTCAAGGGATTATTAGCCCAAAACACAATCAAAATCAGTAGCATCATAGCCAGTAATTTGCTACGTGGATCCAATCGGTGAACAATCGAATCCCCTGGGATATAACGCCCCAAAATCATACTATCCATTTAGCGACTCCTTGAACTCTTCTATCTTAATCGGTAATCGTTTAAATGATACGCCTCTATCAGCCAATCGTTTACAAAAGGCCGTAATTTTAGGTACTCCCAACTGCATTTCTTTCATAAAGACAACATCTTGAAAGACATCACTTGGTTTCCCCCCCTTAACTAAACGTCCCTTTTCCATCACATAGACTTGATTTGCATATTCAGCAACATCATCCATCAAATGCGTTACCAAGACAATGGTCATCCCTGACTGGTGGAGTTTTTTAAACAAATTCATCAGCTCTTTTCTTCCCAGGGGATCTAGGCCTGCTGTAGGCTCATCTAAGACTAATATAGCTGGCTCCATGGCAAGTATACCTGCAATGGCGACACGTCTCATTTGTCCCCCTGATAGCTCAAACGGACTACGATTAAAAAGTGATTCATCAATTCCAACCAAATCCAGTTTCTCACGCGCAATCTGCTCCGCATCTTCTTCAGAAACTCCAAAATTTTGCGGTCCAAAAGCAACATCTTTCAAAACAGTTTCTTCAAAAATTTGATTTTCAGCAAACTGAAATACCAAGCCAACCTGTTTTCTAATTTGACGAATATCTTTATTTTTAGAAGTTGAGGTGATTAAGGTATCAAAAACCCGCACACTCCCTTGACTTGGAACCAATAAACCATTTAAAAGTTGTAAAATAGTTGATTTGCCGCTACCTGTGTGCCCAATTAAAGCCGTATAAGAACCATCTTCAATCGTCAAGGAAACATCCGACAAAGCTGTTGAAGCTAAGGGAGTCCCTTCTTGATACGTAAAACTCACATTTTCTAGAGCAATTCCCATAGTTTATCCTCTAGCTCACTTTCTGTCAAATAATTTTCAGGCAAATCATAGCCATTCTGGCTCAAAGAATGTTTTAATTGATTGGAAAAAGGATCGTCTAATCCAATTTGATCTAAATCATTTCGAGAGAAAAGTTCTCTTGGGCTACTAGTTGATTCAATTTCCCCTTTTTTCAGGACCAATACACGGTCACTCATGGCGACTTCTTCCAAATCATGTGTAATGGAAATGACCGTCATATCATAGTCTTTTCGAATTTCTTTTACTGTCTCAATCAGTTCTCTACGCCCCTCAGGATCCAACATACTCGTTGCCTCATCTAGGATTAAAATAGCTGGTCTTAGGGCTACAACACCTGCAATAGCCACACGTTGCTTTTGGCCACCTGATAGACGCGCTGGCTCTCTCTTTTTAAAGTCCAACATGCCAACCAAATCCAGAGCTTCTTCCACTCTCTTTTTCATTTCTTGACGAGAAAGTCCCTGATTTTCCAAACCAAAGGCAACATCATCCTCAACAGTCGCTCCAACAAATTGATTGTCTGGATTTTGAAAAACCATACCGATTTGACGACGTATATTCCAAACATTTTCCTCAGTCAATCGTTGACCATCAATTACAATCTCTCCAGATTCTGCTTCCAGTAAACCATCAATTAAGCGAACCGTCGTTGATTTACCACTACCATTATGCCCTACAATCGAAAGCCATTCTCCACGTTTCACGTGAAACGTAATATCCTTCACATCATAGTATTCCTGACTTTCCTTATAACGAAAAGAAAGATTTTTTACATCAATTATTGATTTCATTTCGAACCAAATGTCCCTTTAAATACATAGGCACTACCCTTGAAATAGTCATAGCCAGAGTAGATAGTGAAAAACAAGGCTACATAAAGTAGAACTTGACCAAGCAAAGTCCAATGTAATAGCAAGAAAATAATGGCAAACATCTGACTAAAAGTTTTAATTTTTCCAGGCATTGCTGCTGCTAAAACTGTTCCACCAGTTTCAACCAATAAAAGCCTTAAACCTGTCACAGCCAACTCACGACAAATAATCACTGCAACAATCCAAGCTGGAGCCATACCTAACTCAATCAGCATAATAAAAGCCGACATTACTAGTAACTTATCCGCCATTGGATCCGCAAACTTCCCAAAGTTGCTAACCACACTCCATTTACGAGCTAAATATCCATCTAAATAGTCGGTAATACTGGCAATAGCAAATATAATAGCTGCTACTATATGACTTTCTAGCGAATTTCCTATCGTTAAAATAAAGATAAAAATAGGTATAAAGAGAATTCGACCTATTGTTAAGAGATTGGGAATTTGTTCTTTTTTCATTCGTTTTTCCTTAATTTCTAATAAAAGTTACAGTGATTTGTCCAGTTTGAGCTGTTAGTTTCGATAAATCAACAGTCTGATTATCTACTGTTAAATCAACACCTTTGACAACACCTAAAGTAATGGTCACAGGATTTTTTGTTGAAACTGTTGTTTCCGCACTTTTATTATCCGGTGATAAGGTCACACCACCCTCAAGCTCACTTTCTGAAACACTGACCCAACTTCTAGCATCTGAAACCGATAATTGCAATTTTGCGGTTTCCTTACTTGTTTTATAAGCGATTTCTACATAATTTCCTTCACCTGATACACTTATAACTGGTTCAATATTCGAAGAGCTACTTGATGAACCACTACTTGAAGATGGAGTTGCAGAACTAGTCGAGCTTGTTGCTTGGACTACACTATAACTAGACGCAGATGAACGCTCCGGTTGAGTCTGGAGATAATTCCAAACATAATAAGTCACAAAAATGACAATCGATAGTGCAAAGAGTATAAAATAAAATAAAGGTAAAAATGATGTCTTATTTTTCTTACTTGAACGTCTCCTACCTGTCAACTCCTCTTCATCAACATCTACTTCCTCATAAGTAATCATGCTCCCAGAATCATAAGCATCCAAGACAATTCGCTCATCTAGCTCAACTGCCCACGCATACTTTCTCAAAAAAGAACGAGTATAAAATGGACTAGGAAGTTGATCAAAATCATCAGCTTCCATCGCTTCCAACATATCCAACTGAATTTCTGTTTTTTTGTGTAATTCTTCTAAAGTCAACCCTTGGTTGGTTCTAGCTAAACGTAAAACCTCACCAATTGTTTTTTTCCTCATACTTGTCATTCCTTCTTTCTAGTATCGATTATGATAGGTTACTACGATGGGAATATTGTAAAATCAACTATATCACCATCATCTATTAAATGATGTCCAGCATCAAGGACATCCTCCAAAGTAATTTCCTGTAAAATTTTCGGCAAATCAAAAATTGTCTCACCATTTTCAAAAGCATCATATTGCGTTGCAATAAATTCAAGAGAGTTCATGCTACTGAAAAATTCTCCAAACATCTCTCTTTTGATAATGTCTAAATGATCCTCTGTAATATCTATATCCTTTGTAAAATTACGAATAGCCTTTTTAAACTGATGAGATAAAGCAACTGGCTCTTTTGTATCCATTGTCAACATAACAAAATGAAAACGACTTGTTACTTCAACTTCCAGAGATAAGGACGCATCAATTTTACCTGATTCATATAATTTCTGAAAACGATCCGAAGTCCAACCAAACATCATTGCAAACAATAATTTTAATAAAATATGATATCGATAGCAATCCGCTTCAGCAACTTCTTGCTTACCTCTAATACCAATCGCTAGTTTGGGAGAAGACACTTCCATTCTCATACTGTCTGTTTGCTTTACATCTTGTAAAACAAGCTTTTCTCTTACTACTTCCTGAACATCTAAATCTTTCAGTTCTTTGCTTTCAAAATAGTCCTGTACTCGTTCCACATCAAAATTACCAACGAAAAACAGAGACATGTTTACAGGTTTGTAAAATCTTGTAAAATTTTCTTGCAAATTAGTTAGATTGATTTGGGAAATTGACTCCTCACTTCCAACTATATCAGTTGCTAAAGGTGTACCAGGATACAAATTCGCTAAAGTTGAAAAGAATAAACACGAATCTGGATCATCTTGATACATTTCTCGTTCTTGCTGTATAATATCCTGCTCCCTTAAAATAGAATCTTCAGTAAATTGTGCTGATGTTACCAATTCATCAAGTAAGTCCAAATTTTCTAAAAAATGATCCGTTGCTGAAAAAAGATAACTTGTTTTTGTAAAGCTTGTAAAGGCATTACTATCTGCACCTAGACTCGTAAAAGCCGACATCAAATCGCTAGCATCTTCTCTCTCAAATAATTTATGTTCAAGAAAATGAGCAATTCCCGCAGGATATTCTTTTACATATCCGTCAACTTCTGTTACAAGCGTATCTACCGAACCAAACTGTACAGTTACACTCCCGTAAACCTCTTTAAATTCCTTTTTAGGCAAAAGAGCAACTGTCAATCCGTTGGACAAACGAGTTCGATAAACCATTTCTTTTACAGCTGGATAGTACTTTTCTTCAAAAACAACCTTTGTCATTCTATTCCTTCCATAAAGTAAATTGCTTGTAATTTCACATTACTAGCTGCTCTACAAATAGCATCTTTGTCAACTTGCTCAAGTTTTGCAATCCAACCTTTAAATTCTGCTGAAGATTTTCCAAGTAAGGCATTTTGATAAGCACGTTCAATCAATGAAGATTGATTATCTTGAGAAAGCAACAAAGACCGACGAATCATTTTCTTGGTCTGCTCTAGCTCAAGCTCTGTAAAATAACCTTTTTTTAAATCAAGCAGTTGATTATTCATCATTTTACGAGCCTGGTTCCGATTTTCTCGATCAATACCAGCATATATCCTCAAGAATCCACTAAATAAATCGAGCTGACTTGAAATAGTATAAGCCAATCCAGCATTTTCACGGACATTTGTAAATAGTTTAGAGTGAGCAAATCCACCAAGTAAACCATTCATTACAATCATGGGTAAATGTTGCTCATCACCATATTCAGAAGGGCAATGATAACCTAATTCCAAAATGGATTGTCCCACATTTTTCCGAACCATACCTTCTTGTAGGATATTGGAATAAGGTTGACAATACTGAACCTTCACATCTCCTTTTCGACCTTTAAAGTTAAATGATTCTAATACATTTTGAATTTCAACCTCATTAAAGTCACCTAGGAAAAAGAAATCTATTCGATCATTGGCCAAAAATTCTTGGAAACAAGAGTAAGAACTTTGTGGAGTTTCAACTAAAATACGATTTCGTAAATCACTGTATTCCAATTTGAGACGTTCATCATAAAAAAATAATTTATCTAATTCTTTATGTGCGAAATAAAAAGAATCATCCATATCAGCTGCTAAACTTGCTAGTAATTGTTTTTTCTCAATTTCAAATAAGGCCGAATCAAACCCATTGTCAACTACTACGGGTGAAAAAAGAGTTTCTTTTACAAGTTCCAAAACCTGAGAAGTTAGCACATTTTTCCTACTTAAAAACTCATCACGAACATAGGTAAATGTCAATTCTACAATGTGACTTTGCCCTCTTCTGAAACAATTGGTTGACATATCTGTACCGTATAGACTGGCCAAATGTTTTCTCAAATCTTGAGAAGTGGGGTACATCTGATTAACAGTCTCTAGCATACTCGCACTCAACATGCGACCTGCAATCGTATCAAGAGATAATGGAGCGGTAAAACGCACGGTGATTTTGTTCGTTTTAAACTTTTTTGATTGGATAAAATGTGTTGAAATTCCATGCACTAACTCCATGATTTACCTCCTTATATACAGACTTCTATTATATCACGAAAACCTGAAATTTTCTTGTTCTCTGTAACACTTTTGAAATAAAAATCGCTTACATTTCTCCCTATTTCTCTCACTATTTTTAGGAAAATATGGTATAATACCAAAGATTGAGGTGAATTATGGAATACAAATTATTTGAAGAATTTATTACTCTCCAAGCACTACTCAAAGAACTTGGAATTACACATAGCGGAGGAGCTATCAAATCATTTCTCTCTGAACATTCTGTTTACTTTAATGGGGAATTAGAGAATCGTCGTGGTAAAAAACTTCGTATTGGTGATAAAATTGACATCCCTGACATGAATATTGACATCTTATTGACACAACCTACGTCTGATGAGCAAGAGGAATACCAAGCTGATAAAGTTGAAAAAGAACGAATCGCTAAACTTGTTAAAGAGATGAATAAGGGAGTAAAAAAAGATAAATCAAAACCTACTTCTTCACCCAAAAGCAAACAAGCTCCGCGATTCCCTGGTAGATAATCATGTGGCTACAACATCTATCTCTCAAAACTTTTCGTAACTATAAAGAGACGAAAATAGACTTTAATCCTAAATTAAATGTCTTTTTAGGACGTAATGCTCAAGGAAAAACAAATATGTTAGAGGCTATCTATTTTTTAGCCTTAACACGTAGTCATCGAACTCGAACAGATAAAAATCTCATTCATTTTGATGAGGAACAACTTCATCTTTCAGGTCTTGTTCAGAAAAAAACAGGATCCATTCCTCTCGAAATTGAACTAACACAAAAAGGACGTGTGACAAAAGTGAATCACTTAAAACAGGCACGACTTTCAGATTACGTAGGACACATGAATGTTGTCTTATTTGCTCCTGAAGATTTACAACTAATTAAAGGAGCACCTTCAGTTCGACGAAAATTCATTGATATGGAGCTTGGGCAAATTAAGCCAATCTATTTATCAGATTTAACCAATTATAACCATATTCTTAAGCAAAGAAATACCTATCTAAAATCAGCTCAAACAATAGATGAAACCTTCCTTTCAGTGTTGGATGATCAGCTAGTTGATTATGGATGTCGTGTAATGAATCACCGCTTAGATTTCATAAAAAAACTAGAATCATTTGGACGTAAGAAACATTTTGAACTCTCTAATCAGATTGAAGAGTTGTCAATATCCTATCAATCTTCTGTCAATATAACTGACAATCAAAACTTATCCGAATCTTTCAAAATTGCTTTAGAAAAAAGTAGATCCAGAGATTTATTTAAAAAGAACACTGGTGTCGGTCCTCATCGAGATGACATTTCTTTTTATATAAATAGGATGGATGCTAGTTTTGGAAGTCAAGGTCAACATCGCAGTCTCGTCCTGTCGATAAAATTAGCAGAAATCGAATTAATGGAAAGCGTTACTACAGAATCTCCAATATTACTGCTTGACGATGTCATGAGCGAACTTGACAACACTAGACAACTAAAATTATTAGAAACGATTTCTCATTCAATCCAAACTTTTATCACAACAACAAGCTTAGACCATCTTCAAAATCTGCCAGAAAATCTAAGTATCTTCACTATTCAGGATGGTAAAGTTTCTGTAAATTATAATTGACAACATTGTAAAAGAACTCCTATTTCCACGGGAGTTCTTTTCATTGTTTTTTACATAGAATAATTTGGTGCCTCATTCGTAATTTGTACATCATGAGGATGGCTCTCTTTCAAACCAGCACCAGACATTTCAATAAATTGAGCGTTATCGTGTAGTTCCTTAAGGTTAGCTGCACCACAGTAACCCATACCAGAGCGAATACCACCAATCATTTGGAAGACAATATCAGCTGCCGCTCCTTTATAAGCAACACGACCTTCAATTCCTTCGGGAACGAGTTTGTTTGCTTCGTTGACAGAGCCTTGGAAGTAACGATCACTTGAACCTTTCTTCATGGCAGCGATTGATCCCATACCACGGTAAGTTTTGAATTTACGTCCTTGGAAGATTTCAGTTTCGCCTGGAGCTTCATCAGTTCCAGCAAACATAGATCCAAGCATAACAGCATTTCCACCAGCCGCAAGGGCTTTTACAATATCTCCAGAATACTTGATTCCACCGTCAGCAATGATCGTTTTACCATATTCACGCGCAACAGCTGCAGCATCATAGATAGCCGTTACTTGCGGAACACCAACACCAGCAATAACACGAGTAGTACAGATAGAACCTGGTCCAATACCAACCTTGACAACGTCTACACCTGCTTCATAAAGAGCACGTGCACCTTCAGCAGTAGCAATATTTCCAGCAATCAAAGTACGGTCTGGGAAATGAGCACGAATCTCAGCAATTTTACGCAAGACACCTGCAGAATGACCATGCGCAGTATCAATAACAATCGCATCCGCTCCTGCCTCAAAAAGAGCCTCTGCACGTTCAAATGTATCTGAAGTAACACCTACTGCACCTGCAACTAGAAGACGACCAAACTCATCTTTAGCCGCATTTGGAAACTCAATAACTTTTTCAATATCTTTGATGGTAATCAAACCAGAAAGACGGCCTTCTTCATCTACCAACGGAAGTTTTTCAATACGGTGTTCTTGAAGAATGCTTTCAGCCGTTACAAGATCTGTACCCACAGGAGCAGTCACAAGATTTTCACTAGTCATATGATTTGAGATTGGTTGGTTATAGTCTGAAATAAAACGAAGATCTCGGTTTGTCAAAATACCAACCAATTTACGATTTTCAAGTGTTTCAACAACTGGAACACCACTGATGCGGTAACGCCCCATAAGCTCATCTGCTTCAGCAATTGTATGTTCAGGAGTCAAGAAGAACGGATCAATAATAACTCCATTTTCAGAACGTTTTACCTTACGAACCTCGTCTGCTTGTTGAGCAATTGACATGTTTTTATGGATAACTCCGAGACCACCTGCACGAGCAATGGCAATAGCCATTTGACTCTCTGTTACTGTGTCCATGGCAGCGGTAATAATTGGGATATTTAAAGTCAAATTATCTGCCAATTTAGTTGTTAAATCTGCATCATTAGGCAATACATGACTTTCAGCTGGAATAAGCAATACATCATCGAAGGTAAAACCTTTTTTCAAAAATTTAGTGTCCCAATTAGACATTCGAAGTTTCCTCTTTTCTTTCTTTTTGAGCTTGACTCTTTTTATATTGTATCTATCATACCATTCTATAAAAATTTGTCAAATGTTACAGGGGTAAATAAAAAACTATCTTTTCTTCCTGATAGAAATGATAGTTTCTTGTAAAATAAACTTAGTTAAAGTAATGAAGTCCCATTGCTCCTTTAACCTCAGATAGGGTTTGACCCGCAACTTCACGCGCTCTTTCACTACCTTTTTGAAGCATGTTATAAACTTCTCCCATATCCTTAGCAAATTCGATACGGCGCTCACGAATAGGACCAAGTTCACGCTCTAATATTTCAAGTAGATAACGCTTAGTCTTCACATCACCAAGACCACCTCGTTGATAATGTTCTTTCATATCAGCAATTTCTTTAACATCTTCTGGACGACCAAAAACATCTAGATAATGGAAGACCATATTTCCCTCAATTTTACCTGGATCTTCCACTCGAATATGATCTGGATCTGTATACATACTCATTACTTTTTTACGCAAAGTATCCGCATCATCAGCTAAATAAATACCATTATTGAGTGATTTAGACATTTTAGCATTTCCATCTAAACCAGGCAAACGCCCTGCTCTCTCATTTTCTGGATAAATACCTTCCGGCTCTACCAAGACATCACAGTTATATGCATTGTTAAAAGAACGAACAATTTCACGAGTTTGTTCAATCATTGGTTTCTGATCTGTTCCTACAGGAACATAATTGGCTTTGAAAGCTGTGATGTCAGCTGCTTGAGCGATTGGGTAAACCAAGAAGCCTGTCGGAATACTTTCTCCAAATCCTTTTTGAGAAATCTCTGTTTTGACTGTTGGATTGCGCTCCAAACGTGCTAATGAAACTAGATTCATATAGTACATAGATAGTTCAGCCAACTCTGGAATCTGACTTTGAATAAAGATAGTTGACTTACTTGGATCCAATCCAACTGCAAGATAATCCAAAGCAACATTTCCGATAGACTCTACAATTGTTTGAGGATCCTTGGCATGATCTGTCAAAGCTTGTTGGTCAGCCAAGAACACAAACATATCATACTTATCCTCTTCCTGTAACAATACTCGATTTTTGAGACTGCCAACATAATGTCCAATATGCAATTTTCCTGTTGGACGGTCTCCTGTTAAAATAATGGGTTTAGTCATTTTATTCTCCTTCGATATGGTCCCTTCAATTATAGCATTTTTTTAATAAAATAACCGTAATTTATCAAAATAAATCAGTCTTGCCATTTACGGATTTGTGTAAAGAATACTGTAAATATAGTTTACACAAAATTGACAAATAAAAATTTGAATATTTCTGTATTTTCTAGTAGAATAAATATATTACACATATAGGAGAAAAATATTGCTTACAGTATCTGATGTTTCACTACGTTTTAGTGATCGCAAACTTTTTGATGATGTCAATATCAAATTTACAGAAGGAAATACTTACGGATTAATCGGTGCTAATGGTGCCGGAAAATCAACCTTTTTAAAAATTTTAGCTGGAGATATCGAACCGACTACTGGTCATATTTCTCTTGGTCCAGATGAACGTCTCTCTGTTCTTCGTCAAAATCACTTTGACTATGAAGATGAACGTGCCATTGATGTCGTTATCATGGGAAATGAAAAACTTTATAGCATCATGAAGGAGAAAGATGCTATCTACATGAAGGAAGATTTCTCAGATGAGGATGGCGTCCGTGCTGCCGAACTTGAAGGAGAATTTGCCGAGCTTGGAGGCTGGGAAGCAGAAAGTGAAGCCTCTCAACTACTTCAAAACCTAAATATTCCAGAAGAATTACACTACCAAAACATGAGCGAATTGGCCAACGGGGAAAAAGTAAAAGTTCTCCTCGCCAAAGCACTTTTTGGTAAGCCTGATGTTCTTCTCTTGGACGAGCCTACCAACGGTTTAGACATCCAATCGATTACTTGGTTAGAAGACTTCTTGATTGATTTTGATAACACCGTTATTGTTGTATCCCACGACCGTCACTTCTTGAACAAAGTATGTACTCACATGGCCGACCTTGACTTTGGAAAAATCAAACTCTATGTCGGAAACTACGACTTTTGGAAGGAATCTTCTGAGCTTGCTGCTAAATTACTAGCAGACCGTAATGCCAAAGCAGAAGAAAAAATTAAACAATTGCAAGAATTCGTTGCTCGTTTCTCTGCTAATGCTTCTAAATCAAGGCAAGCAACATCACGTAAGAAAATGCTTGATAAAATTGAACTTGAAGAAATTGTACCATCTAGTCGTAAATATCCATTTATCAACTTTAAAGCGGAACGTGAGATTGGTAATGATCTCTTGACAGTAGAAAATCTATCTGTCAAGATTGACGGTGAAACTATTCTTGACAACATTAGCTTCATCTTGCGTCCAGGTGATAAGACAGCGCTTATTGGACAAAATGACATCCAAACAACTGCCTTGATTCGTGCAATCATGGGGGACATTGACTATGAAGGAACTGTCAAGTGGGGAGTAACTACTAGCCGTTCTTACTTGCCAAAAGATAACTCGGCAGATTTTGCAGGAGGAGAGTCAATCCTTGACTGGTTGCGTCAATTCGCAAGTAAAGAAGAAGATGACAATACTTTCCTACGTGGCTTCCTCGGCCGTATGCTCTTCTCTGGAGATGAAGTTAACAAACCTGTAAACGTCTTGTCAGGGGGAGAAAAAGTGCGTGTCATGCTTTCAAAACTCATGCTCTTGAAATCAAATGTCCTTGTACTTGATGATCCAACCAATCACTTGGACTTGGAATCTATCTCAAGCTTGAACGATGGATTGAAAAACTTCAAAGAATCAATCATCTTTGCCAGCCATGACCACGAGTTTATTCAAACTCTAGCTAACCATATCATTGTCTTGTCCAAAAATGGTGTCATTGACCGTATCGATGAAACCTATGATGAATTCCTAGAGAATGCAGAAGTACAAGCAAAAGTTAAAGAACTTTGGAAAGACTAAAATTTTCAAAACTCAGTTGGGTTAACCAGCTGAGTTTTCTAACATTTTATGAGGTAACATGAAATTATTTTTTAAAACATATTGGACCTATTTTGTTTCTTTCATCATTCCCGTAATCATTATGATAGGAGTATATCTATCTCAAGGTATCTACTGGAATAGCGATACATCTCCACTATTAGGAGATGGCTTTCATCAATACGTTATTTTTGATGTAGCTTTACGAAATATCCTACATGGAAATGGTAGTCTGTTTTACACCTTTACAAGTGGCCTCGGATTAAATTTCTATGCCCTATCTAGTTATTACTTAGGAAGTTTCCTTTCACCTCTAGTTTACTTTTTTAATCTGTCGAATATGCCAGATGCTGTCTATCTGACAACTCTCTTAAAATTTGGATTGATTGGACTGTCAACTTACTTTAGTTTAAATAAATTATTTCAATCGATTCCTAAGCCTTTAAAACTAGCTTTATCTACTTCCTATTCTCTGATGAGTTTCACTGTCAGTCAATTAGAGATAAAAACCTGGCTAGATATTTTTATCTTGATTCCTTTAATTATAACTGGTTTACAGCTACTTATCACTGAAAAAAAATTCCTATTGTACTTTACAAGTCTGTCAATCTTATTTATCCAAAACTATTATTTTGGCTATATGACAGCATTGTTTCTTATTTTCTGGTATCTCTATCAAATTTCGTGGGACTTTAAGACTCGAAAATCATCTTTTCTTGATTTTGTTGTGACCTCCTTTTTAGCTGGTATAGCTAGTTTGATTCTAACTCTTCCTACTCTATTTGATTTACAGACACATGGAGAAAAATTAACTGAAGTTACAAAGTTTCAAACTGAAAGTAGCTGGTATCTTGATCTTTTTGCTAAGCAATTCATCGGTTCCTTTGATACAACAAAGTATGGGGCTATCCCAATGATTTTTGTTGGGCTACTTCCCTTTATTTTGACCATTTTATTTTTCACAATAAAATCCATAAAGTTTCACGTGAAACTTATCTATGCAATTTTCTTTGCATTTCTAATTGCAAGCTTTTATATTGAAGCTCTTGATTTATTTTGGCAAGGCATGCATAATCCAAACATGTTTTTACATCGCTATGCTTGGATTTTCTCTACCTTGTTAATTTACACAGCAGCGGAAGTCTTAAATCGTCTGAAAGAACTTAAAATCTGGAATTTTTTAGTTTCGCTTTTTCTTATAGTAACAGGATTTTTAGCTACCATCTATCTAAAATCACATTATTCTTTTTTAACAGATTTGAATATTCTGCTTACTCTTGAATTTTTGGTTGTCTATTCGCTTTTACTCCTTGCAGTTATCAAAAAGTTTATCTCTGTAAATCTATTTGCCATTCTAATCTCTTTATTTATAATGGTTGAAATAAGTTTAAATGCTTCATCTCAAATGGACGGAATTGCTAAAGAATGGGGTTTTGCTTCTCGAAGTTCATATAATCGAGATATCCCAGCTATGGAATCTTTCTCAACATATATTGGAAATCAATTTACTCGTACTGAAAAACTACAAACTCAGACAGGAAATGACAGTATGAAATTCAACTACAATGGAATCTCTCAATTTTCATCTGTTCGAAATCGTTCAGCAAGCTCTACTTTGGATAAACTTGGGTTTAAATCCTCTGGGACTAATCTCAATCTCCGCTATGCAAATAATAGTATTTTGGCTGATAGTTTATTTGGTATCCAGTACAATATCTCAGACAGTCCTATTGATAAGTATGGTTTTAAAGATATCTATCAAAAAGATAATCTTACCCTATATGAAAATCAATACTCTCTTCCGATTGCCTTTGCTAGTCAATCTGTTTACAATGATGTCAAGTTCAATGAACATACCTTGGATAATCAGGCCTCATTTTTAAATCAACTTGCTAACGTCAATTTTGATTATTTTTCTCCAATCCCTCATGACAAAATAGAAAATACTAATGATTTGATTAGTGTCACAAGTTCTTCAAATGAGGATGCAGCAATCCAGTATCAAATTGAAATACCAGAAAACAGCCAGGTTTATCTTTCGTTCACAAACCTTCACTTTTCTAATGACAAACCAAAAAAGGTTGACATCCTTGTAAATGATGAAAAAAAGATTTTTACAACTGATAATGCCTTCTCCTTCTTTAATCTAGGCTATACAAAAGAGAAAAAAACTTTCAATATTCATGTTAGTTTTCCTGGAAATTCACAAGTATCATTTGAATCTCCTACCTTCTACCGTTTAGATACCCAAACTTTAACTGAGGCAATTCAAAAAATTAAAGAACAACCAGTAACGGTATCGACTTCTAAAAACAAGGTTTTTGCTACATATGATGTCCAACAAGATACGTCTATTTTCTTCACCATTCCTTATGACAAAGGTTGGTCTGCCTACCAAGATGGTAAGAAAATAGAAATTAAACAAGCTCAAACTGGCTTTATGAAAGTTGACGTTCCTAAGGGGAAAGGAACTATTACACTTTCCTTTATTCCCAATGGGTTTATTACTGGAGCAATCTGTTCCCTTACTTCTCTCTTACTATTTGTAATCTATAATCACAGACGAAAGTCATCTAAGGCATAAAAAAATCGACCAGTTAATCGGTCGATTTTTTTAATCTCCTTCCATTTTCTTAGGTTGATAGGCTAGCATACCTAAACCAATAAATAGTACTAATATCACAGCAAGGAAAATAACTTGGTGATGAATATTTCCTGTCATAGAGATTGTTTGTCGTAATCCCGAAACTGAATAACTCATTGGTAACCAAGGATTAATAGCTCTAAAGAAATCATTTGTCAAAGCAAGTGGATAAGTACCTGCACTTGATGCCAACTGTAATAGAAGCAAAATAAGAGAGAAGAAAGCTCCTATACGGCTATTCCATGTTGTTAAAGCTGTAACCATAGACATGAATACTAAACTTGTTAGGATAATGAGAATAAGTGTTCTCATCTCATGATTTGCAGTTAGACCAATAAGATGGACTCCTCCATATACTAAAATCCCTGCTAAAACAGCTATAATACCATTTATTTCAGCCCGAGATTTCAACCAAGCCCAACGGCTCTCTGGATGACGTCCTGAAGGCAGCTTCGCAAAAATCATATTCGTTGATATTGCTGCAACAAAGAGAGCAACTGATATCATATAAGGAGCCATTGCAATTCCATTTACAGGAACTTGATCATTGTCTGTTTTGGAAAGACTGAGAGGATTTGACAAAATCTCTGCATTTTGAGATTCCGTAGATGCTGATTTGAGTTGTTCACTAGCATTACTTAGTCCTTGTCCTAAAGAAGCAACTCCTGTCTGTAAACCTTCCAATCCAGAAGTTAACTTTGTTCCACCTCCTGCTAGTTTCCCAGCTCCATCTGCCAATTTATTAGCTCCACTTTCTAATTGAGAAGCACCTGAAATTAACTGACTGGATTTGTCAGCGAGTTGGCTAGAGCCTGACTGCAATTTATCAACTCCTGCTATCAATTCTTGACTCTTTTGATTCAATTGACTGGAGCCAGTTGATAATTTTTCAATACCAGACACTAATTCTGGAGTTTTTTCAACTAATTGACCAATTCCTGCTGTCAAGTTAGAAGATTTTTGTGTCAAGGTAGTTGAGCCTGAAACTAATTGGTTCAAACTACCTGTCAAGGTGTAATTCTTTTCACTTAGTTGACTTGCGCCTTGAGAAACTTTATCAACACCTGCAGTATATGCATTTACACCCGATGTAATCGACTGACTAGCAGGAACTAATTTACTCGTCACTGCTCCCTGTATTTCTGCTAATCCACTTGACAATCCTGTCAAAGAAGTAGAAGCAATAGGTAATACTTGATTAGCTTGATTTTTTAATGTCGAAAGATTTGAAGATTGATTTTGTAAGTTTTCTAAACTTCCCTGTATACCTTGAGCTAAAGCTACAATTGACTGAGCCGATTGAATACTATCAGTCGAATTTTGAGATACAGAAGCACTTATTTCAGCTTGTTGCTCACTTGTCAATGATTGATAAGCTGCTGTCGATTGAATATTGGCTAATGTAGTCGCTTTATCAGACTGAGCACTTGCTAACATTTGATTAGAAAGAGATACTATACTTGATAAAACAGAATCTAATTGTTTTGTATCTCCAACATCAATATTTTGAATAGCTTGATTTAACTGATTCAGACCAGAATATAATTGAGCAATTTGATCTTTTTGCTCAGACGAAGCATCTAACTTGCTAGAAAGTTGTTGAATCCCTTCACTTAATTGCTCCACCCCCATTCGAAGTGTAGCTGATTGACTAGATAACTGATTAGCACCTGTTGCAAGACTTCCCACTCCATTGGTGTAGGCACTAACACCAGATGAAAATTGATTAAGACCAGCATTGAGCTTAGAAACACCGCCAGTATAAGATTCTACACCAGTATATAATTGATTAATTCCCCTCACTAATTCAGGGCTTTTAGAAGATAATTGACCTAACCCACTATCTAATTGACTCACTGCACCAGTATATGTAACTAAACCACTATTAAAATTCCCTAAGCCAAGATGAAGTTGTTCAACACCAGAGACATAAGAGGATAATCCTTTAGTAAACTGCTCCGTTCCATTTGAAAATGTTAAACTTGAATCTGCTAAAGAGTGTAGGTTAGTAGTTAATGTTTGACTTCCTGCCACTAACTGATTCGCTCCATCAGTTAGTTTTTCACTACCAGACGCTGCTTGACTCATCCCATCCTTTAAATCGATCATTTTGTTGAATAAAGCTTTAGTATAAGTCTCGGTTACATTGGTAGAAACATTCTGCTTTAATTGTGTCATTGCAGAATCACTCATCTTGCTAGCAATAAAACTATGGCCACTTGAAGTCTGATAATCGATTTTCATTTGCTCTGGATGGTTCGTTAAAATAGAAGCTGCTTTTTCAGATAAATCACTTGGTAAAGTCACTACCATATAGTAATCGCCATCTTCTAAGCCCTTCTTACCTTCCTCGTCATCTACAAAATGAAAATCCAATGTTTTATTTTCTTTTAAATTGGACACCATGTCTTTTCCTATAGACATGCTATTACCATTATAGGAAGCCTCTTTATCATTATTGACAACTGCCACAGGTAAATCAGACAATTGCCCATATGGATCCCACATTGAGGACAAAAATATGACATTGTACAGAGTTGGAATAAGAGAAATCCCTATCATGACAATAATAAAGGTTGGTTTTTTAAAAATTGCTTTCCATTCTTTAAACATAGTTTCTCCTTTTTTAAACATATTGTCTAAAATTTTGATATAATAGATTATACATTAAAAAATCTAAATTACAAGATAAAAAATCCATTTTTAGACATATAGTCTAATTTGTTTATAAGGAGGAAATATGAAAGAAAGTAATAAACGCTTAAAAACAAAGAGAACTATTGAAAATGCTATGGTCCAATTACTAATGGAACAACCATTTGATCAAATTTCTACTGTCAAGTTAGCAAAAAAAGCCGAAATTAGTCGTTCCAGCTTCTATACTCACTATAAGGATAAGTATGATATGATTGAGCACTATCAAAGTAAACTATTTCATACATTTGAATATATTTTTCAAAAACATGCTCATCACAAAAGAGATGCTATTTTAGAAGTATTTGAATATCTAGAGTCAGAACCACTTCTAGCTGCCCTTCTTTCTGAAAATGGGACTAAAGAAATCCAAAATTTCTTAAGAAATAAACTTCATATCATGCTCAGTACAGATTTACAAAAACGATTTATACAACTGAATCTCAATACCACTGAATTAGAATACAGTAGCATCTATCTAACTCACGCACTTTTTGGTGTTTGCCAAACTTGGATTGCACATGGAAAAAAAGAAAGTCCTCAAGAAATAACAGACTTCCTCATGAAGATGCTTGGTGATACGAATTGATGCAAAAAAGGGAACAACACTGTGTTCCCTTTTATCTATACTCCGCCAGTAGGACTCGAACCTACGACATCATGATTAACAGTCATGCGCTACTACCAACTGAGCTATGGCGGATAAAATAGTCCGTACGGGATTCGAACCCGTGTTACCGCCGTGAAAAGGCGGTGTCTTAACCCCTTGACCAACGGACCTTCTATCTGTAGCAGATATAACCATTATATCAATTTCTTACTAATTGTCAATCACTTTTGAGATTTTTTCTCTAGAATATCTTTTAATTTTCTAATTTTTAATCTTGAAATAGGACAACGATGGTCTTCATAGAAAACAATTTCTAAGTTTTTTCGATCAATTTCTCTGATATTGCCTATATTTACCAAAAATGACTTATGAGGAGAATAAAATCGCTGAGTATGTTTGTCCTTTTCCTGAATATCTGTCATGGTACCGTAAAACTCTTTGGCAAAATTCTTACCAATAATGCGTAATTTATGAGAGACACCTGTCGTTTCAATATACAAAATATCATGGTAAGGAATTTTTAAATCATTTCCCTTGTAATTGTAGTCAAAATAATCTACAACATCTTCATTTTCAAGTAACATACTCTTCGTGTAGAAGATATTTTGCTCAATTCTCTTCTTAAACAACTCATCATTGATATCCTTATCAACAAAATCTAAGGCTGATACCTGGTATTTATAGGTTAGAGTCGCAAACTCTGATCGACTGGTGATAAAGACGATAATAGCGTAAGGATTGTGATGACGAATAAACTGAGCAACTTCAAACCCTTTTTTCTCAATTCCATGAATATCAATATCTAGAAAATAAAGCTGGTTTACTTCATCATTTTCGATATATTCCTTAAACTCACGAACTTTTCCCGTTGTCTTGTATGATATTGGAATATTCGATTCTTTCGAAATTTCATCCAATATTCTCTCTAGTCTCACTTGATGTTCAATAACATCTTCTAAAATTAAAACTTTCATTCAAATTCCCTCTTAAACCTAATAATTTGTCTAAATGTACTGCCTTCCATCTCTGTTTCTAAAATAATATTGTTGTATTTATCTAGTAGTTCTTTCACATTATTTAAGCCTACTCCGCGATTTCTTCCCTTAGTGGAGAATCCTAAGGCAAATAGATCTCCTGAAGGAGTCATCGTCATTTTACATGAATTCTGAATCACAATAACTGTTTCGGTTTCCATCTTAATAACTGCTACTTCCATTTGCTTTTTATAACTATCAGCCGATCCTTCGACAGCATTATTCAATAAAACACTCATGATACGAACTAAATCCAACAGGTCTATTGGTAATCTAGTAATTATATCTTTTACTTCCAGTGTAAACTCCACACCGTTATTTCGAGCATAGACAATTGACTGAGCAACCAAACTTCGTAAAGCTGAGTCTTCTATGTTGTTCAAATCAAAGTAAGTATACTTATCTGAACGTAGTTTATGATTTGCTTTGACCAAAACTTCATTGTAAACTCTGTCAATTTCCTGTAAATCACCACTGTCAATTGCCATCTGCATGCTGACAAGCATCCCAGCATAGTCATGTCGAAAACCACGGATTTCATTATACAGACCGACAATTTCATCTGTATAGTTTTGTAAATGTTTCTGTTCAAATTTCTTCTGCTTCAAAGCAATCTCTTTTTCCATTTGTTCTTTATAAGAATTCATTGCAAAGAAGGTCAAAAGTAACGAGATGAAAACAATAGATGATAAAATACTTCCAAAACTATTCAAATGTTTAATCGTACTTACCATATCTGAAACGAAAGATACAATATGGAGCAGTAGTAAAGCAAAAAATACTTTTTTCAAGAAAGGATAGAGGTAATCTTTGTCAAAATAGTTTAGTTCTAAGTGGAAATAATGAATGATTTTTAAGACAACAAAATAGGTCAACACCGTTACAACGAAAAAGAATGGGTCATGATATTGTAAAACAAAATTATCTCCTGTTATAGAGGAGAAAGTTACGGACAGAAAGTTATGAGTGCTCTCATATAAAAGAGATAGTAGTAAACTTAGGAATAATCCGCTATCCCTCTCGTACTGTTTAATCCATCGAAAATAGGAATATAAGCCCAAAGGAAATAAAAATATTTCAATCCCTAACCCATCTAAATATAGAAGATAAAAGGGAAGGCCAATTACTACTTCTACTAGTAATGTATAAGCACCAAAAAAGAATAATTCTTTTCTATTTATTTGACCTTTACAAATTAAACGGTAACTGTGACTAATAATAAAAAAATATACTATAAAATCTACTACTAAGAAAAAATTCATTCTCCTACTCCTTTATATTCTTCTTAAGAAATTAAAGAAATTATTATTTGATCTCCTCATCTCCCCACCTTGAATCTTTTGCAAGTCTTTTTCTTTCAAGGCTACAAACTGTTCCAATTTAACTGTGTTTTTCATAATAAAATCTCCTCAATGTTTTTTCTTGTAAGCTAACTTACAAAAACTATTATACAAAATGGAATTTCGTTTTAGATAAAATTCTCTCAACTGTCATTTTTTTCTCCCCAAGTGTACTTTTTTAAGAAAAAAGCCGGGAAAATTCCCAGCTTTGCTACTATATTGATATTGATCCCAGCAGGATTCGAACCTGCGACCGTTCGCTTAGAAGGCGAATGCTCTATCCAGCTGAGCTATGAGACCTAACACAATAATTCTACCAAAAATTCAATTAAAAGTCAATTTTCTATTTATGATAGGGTGATCCCTGCTGTATTGTAAAAGCCCGATAGATTTGTTCAACAAGGACTAGTCTCATTAACTGATGGGGCAAGGTTAAACGGCCAAAACTAACAGAGAGATTGGCTCTATTTTTTACCGATGATGACAATCCTAAACTTCCCCCAATAATAAAAGTAAGAGTAGAAAATCCTTTTATAGAAGCTTCTTCTAACTGCTTACTAAATTCTTCTGAGGAGAAAGTTTTCCCTTCAATGGCTAACACAATAACAAAATCACGGTCACCAACTTTTGATAAAATTCTCTGACCTTCTATTTCTAAAATCTTTTGATTTTCTGATTCACTGGCCTTATCTGGTGTTTTTTCATCTGCTAGCTCTATCATTTCAAGCTTAGCAAATCGAGAAATTCGTTTTGAATACTCTGCAATACCATCTTTTAAATACTTTTCTTTCAGTTTCCCAACTGTTACAACTTTAATTTTCATGACTCTATTCTAACATATTCTCTATTTTTTCACACCTTATTCACAAAATAAAAGGTTAATTTTAGCCGAGAAAACCACAGATTTTTGAAAGTTATCCACAATCTGTGAAAAACTTTTGTGTTTAAGTTATAATTAAGCTAGTCAGTTTATACTTTCAGTAATTTCAAACAAATGGAGGCAAATATGAAACATCTAAAAACATTTTACAAAAAATGGTTTCAATTATTAGTCGTTATCGTCATTAGCTTTTTTAGTGGAGCCTTGGGTAGTTTTTCAATAACTCAACTAACTCAAAAAAGTGGTGTAAGTAGCTCGAACAACAATAGCACCATTACACAGACTGCCTATAAGAACGAAAATTCAACAACACAGGCTGTTAACAAAGTAAAAGATGCTGTTGTTTCTGTTATTACTTATTCAGCAAACAGACAAAATAGCGTATTTGGTAATGATGATACTAACACAGATTCTCAGCAAATCTCTAGTGAAGGCTCTGGGGTTATTTATAAAAAGAATGACAAAGAAGCTTACATTGTCACCAACAATCACGTTATAAATGGCGCTAGCAAAGTAGATATTCGTTTGTCAGATGGGACTAAAGTGCCTGGAGAAATCGTCGGAGCTGACACTTTCTCTGATATTGCTGTCGTCAAAATCTCTTCAGAAAAGGTGACAACAGTAGCTGAATTTGGTGATTCTAGCAAGTTAACCGTAGGAGAAACTGCTATTGCTATTGGTAGCCCGTTAGGTTCTGAATATGCTAATACTGTCACTCAAGGTATCGTATCTAGTCTTAATCGAAATGTATCTTTAAAATCTGAAGATGGACAAGCCATTTCTACAAAAGCCATCCAAACTGATACTGCTATTAACCCAGGTAACTCTGGTGGCCCACTAATCAATATTCAAGGACAAGTTATCGGAATTACCTCAAGTAAAATTGCCACAAATGGAGGAACATCTGTAGAAGGCCTTGGTTTTGCAATCCCTGCAAATGATGCTATCAATATTATTGAACAGTTAGAAAAGAACGGAAAAGTGACTCGTCCAGCTTTGGGAATTCAAATGGTCAATCTCTCAAATATTAATACAAGTGATATTAGAAGACTGAATATTCCAAGCAATGTAACATCTGGTGTAGTTGTTCGTTCTGTACAAAGTAATATGCCTGCCAATGGTCACCTTGAAAAATATGATGTTATTACAAAAGTAGATGACAAAGAGATTGCTTCATCAATAGACTTACAAAGTGCTCTTTACAATCATTCCATTGGGGACGCCATTAAGATAACTTACTATCGTAACGGTAAAGAAGAAACTACATCTATTAAACTTGACAAGAGTTCAGGTGATTTAGAATCTTAATTGACATCTATGTAAAGAAAACTTTACATAAGAGAAAAGATGTGTTAGTGTAGAATCATGGAAAAATTTGAAATGATTTCTATCACAGATATACAAAAAAATCCCTATCAGCCTCGAAAAGAATTTGATAGGGAAAAACTACATGAACTAGCACAGTCTATCAAAGAAAATGGGGTCATTCAACCGATTATTGTTCGTAAATCTCCTGTTATTGGTTATGAAATCCTTGCAGGAGAGAGACGCTATCGGGCTTCACTTTTAGCTGGTTTAAGGTCTATCCCAGCTATTGTTAAGCAGCTTTCAGATCAAGAGATGATGATTCAGTCCATCATTGAAAATTTACAGAGAGAAAATTTAAACCCAGTAGAAGAAGCACGCGCCTATGAATCTCTCGTAGAGAAAGGATTTACCCATGCTGAAATTGCAGATAAAATGGGCAAATCTCGTCCATATATCAGCAACTCCATTCGTTTGCTTTCCTTGCCAGAACAGATCCTCTCAGAGGTAGAAAACGGCAAACTATCACAAGCACATGCGCGTTCGCTAGTTGGCTTGAATAAGGAACAACAAGACTATTTCTTTCAACGAATCATCGAGGAAGACATTTCTGTAAGGGAGTTAGAAGCTCTTCTAACAGAGAAAAAACAAAAGAAACAGAAAAAAAATGATTATTTCATACAAAATGAAGAAGAACAGTTAAAAAAACTACTCGGATTAGATGTAGAAATCAAATTGTCTAAAAAAGACAATGGAAAAATCATTATTTCTTTTTCAAATCAAGAAGAATACAGTAGAATTATCAACAGCCTGAAATAAGGCTGTTCTTTTATTTTCTTATCTCACAAGGTTATCCACTGATTTTTTCAATAAAAAACTTAATAAATCAATAGTTTCTGATTTTATCCCCAACCTGTGGATAAAATTTAATAACATTGTGGATTATTTTTCACAGCTTGTGGAAAATTCTTACTATCTATGGTAAAATAAGTCTAGCATTAAACTTTTAAATAGTAAAGGAGGAGAAAGGATTGAAAGAAAAACAATTTTGGAATCGTATATTAGAATTTGCTCAAGAAAGACTGACTCGATCCATGTATGATTTCTATGCTATTCAAGCTGAACTCATCAAGGTAGAGGAAAATGTTGCCACTATATTTTTACCACGATCTGAAATGGAAATGGTTTGGGAAAAACAACTAAAAGATATTATTGTAGTTGCTGGATTTGAAATTTATGATGCTGAAATAACTCCCCACTATATTTTCATCAAACCTCAAGATACTACTGTCTCACAAGTTGAAGAAGCTCCAAATTCAACTCTTTATGACTATAGTCCAAAGTTAGCATCTATTCCTTATTCGGATACTGGATTAAAAGAAAAGTATACCTTTGATAATTTTATCCAAGGGGATGGAAATGTTTGGGCTGTATCAGCCGCCCTGGCTGTCTCTGAAGATTTGGCCTTGACCTATAATCCTCTTTTTATCTATGGAGGACCTGGGCTTGGGAAGACTCACTTACTCAATGCAATTGGGAATGAGATTTTGAAAAATATTCCTGATGCGCGTGTGAAGTACATTCCTGCTGAAAGCTTTATCAACGACTTTCTTGAACACCTGAGACTTGGTGAAATGGAAAAGTTCAAAAAAACTTACCGTAGCCTTGATCTCTTGTTAATTGATGATATCCAATCACTGAGTGGAAAAAAAGTTGCAACTCAGGAAGAATTTTTCAATACTTTCAATGTTCTCCATAGCAATCAAAAACAAATTGTTCTGACTAGTGATCGTAGTCCTAAACACCTAGAAGGCCTTGAAGAAAGGCTTGTCACGCGCTTTAGCTGGGGCTTGACGCAAAACATCACACCACCTGACTTTGAAACACGTATTGCCATTTTACAAAGCAAAACAGAGCATTTAGACTACCATTTCCAAAGTGATACCCTAGAATACCTAGCTGGTCAATTTGATTCAAACGTCCGAGAACTTGAAGGAGCAATCAACGACATCACTTTAATTGCCCGAGTGAAGAAGATTAAAGATATCACAATCGATATCGCTGCAGAGGCTATTCGAGCACGTAAACAAGATGTTAACCAAATGCTCGTCATCCCAATTGATAAAATCCAAAATGAAGTTGGTAACTTTTATGGTGTCAGTGTCAAAGAAATGAAGGGAAGCAGACGCCTTCAAAATATTGTGTTAGCCCGTCAAGTAGCCATGTATTTATCTAGAGAACTAACAGATAATAGTCTTCCAAAAATTGGGAAGGAATTTGGTGGAAAAGACCATACAACAGTCATTCATGCCCATGCCAAAATTAAATCTTTGATTGATGAAGACGATAATTTACGTTTAGAAATTGAATCAATCAAAAAGAAAATCAAATAACTTGTGGATAACTTTTGCTTTTTTATCTTTTTTATCCACATTTTTTAAACAAGCCAAAAAACTTGATATGACTTGTTTAAAGTCTGTTTTCCACAGATTTCACAGACTCTATTATTACTATTATCCTTCTAATACTAAAAATAAATAAAGGAGAATCCATGATTCATTTTTCAATCAATAAAAATTTATTTCTACAAGCATTAAATACTACTAAGAGAGCTATAAGCTCTAAAAATGCCATTCCTATTTTATCAACCGTAAAAATTGATGTGACTAATGAAGGTGTTACTTTAATTGGTTCAAATGGTCAAATTTCAATTGAAAATTTTATTTCTCAAAAAAATGAAGATGCTGGTTTGTTAATTACTTCTTTAGGTTCGATCCTTCTTGAAGCTTCTTTCTTTATCAATGTGGTATCTAGTTTACCTGATGTGACTCTTGATTTTAAAGAAATTGAACAAAATCAAATTGTTTTAACCAGTGGCAAATCAGAAATTACCCTAAAAGGAAAAGATAGCGAACAGTACCCACGAATCCAAGAAATTTCAGCAAGCACTCCTTTGGTTCTTGAAACAAAATTACTCAAGAAAATTATCAATGAAACAGCCTTTGCTGCAAGTACACAAGAGAGTCGTCCGATTTTAACAGGTGTTCATTTTGTATTGAGCCAACACAAGGAGCTAAAAACAGTTGCAACAGACTCGCATCGTCTAAGTCAGAAAAAATTAACGCTTGAGAAAAATAGTGATGATTTTGATGTTGTCATTCCTAGCCGTTCTCTACGCGAATTTTCAGCGGTATTTACAGATGATATTGAAACTGTAGAGATTTTCTTTGCCAATAACCAAATTCTCTTTAGAAGCGAAAATATTAGCTTCTATACTCGTCTCCTAGAAGGAAACTATCCTGATACAGATCGCTTGATTCCGACAGACTTTAATACTACTATTACTTTTGATGTTATAAACTTACGCCAGTCAATGGAACGTGCTCGTCTTTTATCAAGTGCTACTCAAAATGGTACTGTGAAACTTGAAATTAAAGAGGGGGTTGTTAGCGCCCATGTTCACTCCCCAGAAGTTGGTAAAGTAAACGAAGAAATCGATACTGATCAAGTTACTGGTGAAGATTTGACCATTAGTTTCAATCCAACTTATTTGATTGATTCCCTTAAGGCTTTAAATAGCGAAAAGGTGACCATTAGCTTTATCTCAGCTGTTCGTCCATTTACTCTTGTGCCAGCTGATACTGAAGAGGACTTCATGCAACTTATCACCCCAGTTCGTACAAATTAAGTGAAAGAGGTTGAGCCTAGCTCGCCTCTTTTATGATATAATCAAAAAAGAAAAGGAGAGTAGTATGTATCAAGTTGGAAATTTTGTTGAAATGAAAAAACCACATGCTTGCACAATCAAGTCAACAGGAAAAAAAGCTAATCGTTGGGAAATTACACGTGTAGGAGCAGATATCAAAATCAAATGTAGCAATTGTGACCATGTTGTCATGATGGGGCGCTATGATTTTGATCGAAAAATGAATAAAATTATTGACTGAGAACCCTTAGTTAGAGAGTTAGCAAGTTTTCCCTTTTTGTGTTATAATATTAGGGATTGAAATGAAAACGGAGAATGAGAAAATATGGCTTTAACAGCAGGTATCGTTGGTTTGCCAAACGTTGGTAAATCAACACTATTTAATGCAATTACAAAAGCAGGAGCAGAGGCAGCAAACTATCCATTTGCGACAATTGATCCAAACGTTGGAATGGTTGAGGTTCCAGATGAACGCCTACAAAAACTAACGGAAATGATCACTCCTAAAAAGACAGTTCCAACAACATTTGAATTTACAGATATCGCAGGAATTGTAAAAGGAGCTTCAAAAGGAGAAGGGCTAGGGAATAAATTCTTGGCTAATATCCGTGAAGTAGACGCGATTGTTCACGTAGTTCGTGCTTTTGATGATGAAAATGTTATGCGCGAGCAAGGACGTGAAGATGCCTTTGTGGATCCACTTGCAGATATTGACACCATTAACCTGGAATTGATTCTTGCTGACTTAGAATCAGTCAATAAACGTTATGCGCGTGTAGAAAAGATGGCACGCACGCAAAAAGATAAAGAATCTGTGGAAGAATTCAATGTTCTTCAAAAGATTAAACCAGTCCTAGAAGATGGAAAATCAGCTCGCACCATCGAATTTACAGATGAAGAACAAAAAGTTGTCAAAGGTCTCTTCCTGTTGACAACTAAACCAGTTCTTTATGTTGCTAATGTCGATGAGGATGTAGTTTCAGATCCAGATTCTATCGACTATGTCAAACAAATTCGTGAATTCGCAGCGACAGAAAATGCAGAGGTAGTAGTCATTTCAGCGCGTGCTGAAGAAGAAATTTCTGAATTGGACGATGAAGATAAAAAAGAGTTTCTTGAAGCCATTGGTTTGACAGAATCAGGCGTTGACAAGTTGACTCGTGCAGCTTACCACTTACTTGGATTGGGAACTTACTTCACAGCTGGTGAAAAAGAGGTTCGCGCTTGGACCTTCAAACGTGGTATGAAGGCTCCTCAAGCAGCTGGTATTATCCACTCAGACTTTGAAAAAGGATTTATTCGTGCAGTAACCATGTCATATGAGGATCTAGTGAAATACGGATCTGAAAAGGCCGTAAAAGAAGCTGGACGCTTGCGTGAGGAAGGAAAAGAATATATCGTCCAAGACGGTGATATCATGGAATTCCGCTTTAATGTCTAAAAAAATTAATGAATAGTGTCAATTAGGTTGGAAAAAAATTCCAACCCTTTTGGCTTTTGAAAGGAAAAATAAATGACCAAATTACTTGTAGGATTAGGAAATCCAGGGGATAAATATTTTGAAACAAAACACAATGTTGGATTTATGTTGATTGACCAACTAGCGAAGAAACAGAATGTCACTTTTACACATGATAAGATATTTCAATCTGATCTAGCATCCTTTTTCCTAAATGGAGAAAAAATTTATCTTGTCAAACCAACGACATTTATGAATGAAAGTGGAAAAGCGGTTCATGCTTTATTGACTTATTATGGTTTAGATATTGAAGATTTACTCATCATTTACGATGATCTTGACATGGAAGTTGGAAAGATTCGTTTAAGAGCAAAGGGATCCGCAGGTGGTCATAATGGTATCAAGTCTATTATTCAACATATTGGAACTCAGGTCTTTAACCGTGTTAAGATTGGAATCGGAAGACCTAAAAATGGCATGTCAGTTGTTAACCATGTTTTGAGTACCTTTGACAAGGATGATTATATTGGTATTTTACAGTCTATTGACAAAGTTGACGATTCTGTAAACTACTATTTACAAGAGAAAAACTTTGAAAAAACGATGCAGAGGTATAACGGATAAATGGTGACCTTATTAGATTTATTCTCAGAAAATGATCAGGTTAAAAAATGGCATCAAAATCTGACAGATAAGAAAAGACAACTAATACTTGGTTTATCAACGTCTACTAAGGCTCTTGCAATTGCAAGCAGTCTAGAAAAAGAAGATAAGATTGTGTTATTGACGTCAACTTATGGAGAAGCAGAAGGACTTGTTAGTGATCTTATCTCTATCTTGGGTGAGGAACTTGTCTATCCATTTTTGGTAGATGACTCCCCGATGGTCGAGTTTTTGATGTCTTCACAAGAAAAAATCATTTCACGGGTTGAAGCCTTGCGTTTTTTGACTGATTCATCTAAGAGAGGAATTTTAGTTTGTAATATCGCAGCAAGTCGATTGATTTTACCGTATCCAAATGTATTCAAAGATAGTATTGTAAAAATCTCAGTTGGTGAAGAATATGATCAACACGCGATTATCCATCAGTTGAAGGAAATTGGCTATCGAAAAGTTACACAAGTACAAACTCAGGGAGAGTTTAGTCTTCGAGGAGATATTTTAGATATTTTTGAAATATCCCAGTTAGAACCTTGCCGAATTGAGTTTTTTGGTGATGAAATTGATGGTATCAGGTCATTTGAGGTCGAAACACAATTATCGAAAGAAAATCAGACAGAACTTACTATCTTTCCAGCTAGTGATATGCTTTTGAGAGAAAAGGATTATCAACGAGGACAGTCTGCTTTAGAAAAACAAATTTCAAAAACGTTATCACCTATTTTAAAATCATACTTAGAAGAAATTCTTTCAAGTTTTCATCAAAAACAAATGCATTTAGATTCTAGGAAGTTTTTATCTTTGTGTTATGACAAGATATGGACTGTTTTTGACTATATTGAAAAAGATACCCCAGTATTCTTTGATGATTATCAGAAATTGATGAATCAGTATGAAGTCTTTGAAAGGGAGTTAGCACAATACTTTACAGAAGAGTTACAGAACAGTAAAGCATTTTCTGAGATGCAGTATTTTGCAGATACAGAGCAAATCTATAAAAAACAGAGTCCGGTTACCTTTTTCTCTAATCTGCAAAAGGGTTTAGGCAATCTCAAGTTTGACCAAATTTATCAATTTAATCAATATCCTATGCAAGAATTTTTCAATCAATTTTCTTTTCTAAAAGAAGAAATTGAGAGATACAAAAAAATGGATTACACTATTATTCTGCAGTCTAGCAATTCAATGGGAAGTAAAACATTGGAGGATGTTTTAGAGGAATATCAGATTAAATTGGATTCCAGAGATAAGTCAAGTATTTGTAAAGAATCTGTAAACTTAATCGAGGGTAATCTCAGACATGGTTTTCATTTTGTAGATGAAAAGATTTTATTGATAACTGAACATGAGATTTTTCAAAAGAAATTGAAACGTCGTTTTCGAAGACAACATGTTTCAAACGCAGAGAGATTAAAAGATTACAATGAACTTGAAAAAGGGGACTACGTTGTCCATCATATCCATGGGATTGGTCAATATTTAGGAATTGAAACCATTGAAATCAAAGGGATACACCGCGATTATGTCAGTGTGCAGTATCAAAATGGGGATCAAATCTCTATCCCAGTAGAACAGATTCATCTACTGTCTAAATATGTTTCAAGTGATGGTAAAGCGCCAAAACTCAATAAATTAAATGACGGTCATTTCAAAAAGGCCAAGCAAAAAGTAAAGAACCAGGTAGAGGATATAGCTGACGATTTAATCAAACTTTATTCTGAGCGTAGTCAGTTGAAGGGTTTTGCTTTCTCAGCTGATGATGAGGATCAACATGCTTTTGATGATGCCTTCCCTTATGTTGAAACGGATGATCAACTTCGTAGTGTTGAGGAAATCAAGAGAGATATGCAGGCTTCTCAACCAATGGATCGACTTTTAGTTGGGGATGTTGGTTTTGGAAAGACTGAAGTTGCTATGCGTGCAGCCTTTAAGGCAGTCAATGATCACAAACAGGTTGTCGTTCTAGTTCCGACGACGGTTTTAGCGCAACAGCACTATACGAATTTTAAGGAACGATTCCAAAATTTTGCAGTTAATATTGATGTGTTGAGTCGCTTTAGAAGTAAAAAAGAGCAGACTGAAACACTTGAAAAATTGAAAAAGGGTCAAGTTGATATTTTAATTGGAACACATCGTGTTTTGTCAAAAGATGTTGTGTTTGCTGATTTGGGTTTGATGATTATTGATGAGGAACAGCGATTTGGTGTCAAGCATAAGGAAACCTTGAAAGAACTGAAAAAACAAGTAGATGTCCTGACCTTGACAGCAACGCCAATTCCTCGTACCCTTCACATGTCTATGCTGGGAATCAGAGATTTGTCTGTTATTGAAACTCCGCCGACTAATCGTTATCCAGTGCAAACCTATGTTTTAGAAAAGAATGATAGTGTGATTCGTGATGCTGTCTTGCGTGAAATGGAGCGTGGAGGTCAAGTTTACTATCTTTACAATAAAGTTGACACGATTGACCAGAAGGTTTCCGAATTACAGGAGTTGATTCCAGATGCTTCGATTGGTTATGTTCATGGGCAAATGAGTGAGATTCAGTTAGAAAATACTCTACTGGATTTCATTGAAGGTCAGTATGATATTTTAGTGACTACTACCATTATTGAGACAGGGGTGGACATTCCAAATGCTAATACTTTATTTATTGAAAATGCGGACCATATGGGCTTGTCAACCTTGTATCAGTTAAGAGGAAGAGTCGGTCGTAGTAATCGTATTGCTTATGCCTATCTCATGTATCGTCCAGAAAAATCAATCAGTGAAGTCTCCGAGAAGAGATTAGAAGCGATCAAAGGATTTACAGAATTGGGCTCTGGATTTAAGATTGCAATGCGAGATCTTTCGATTCGCGGAGCAGGAAATCTTTTAGGAAAATCCCAGTCTGGTTTCATTGATTCTGTTGGTTTTGAATTGTATTCGCAGTTATTGGAGGAAGCTATTGCTAAACGACATGGTAATGTGAACACAAGAACCAAAGGGAATTCTGAGTTGATTTTACAAATTGATGCCTATCTTCCTGATACCTATATTTCTGATCAACGACATAAGATTGAAATTTACAAGAAAATTCGTCAAATTGACAACCGTGTCAATTATGAGGAGTTACAAGAAGAGCTGATGGACCGTTTTGGAGAATACCCAGATGTGGTTGCTTATCTTTTAGAGATTGGTTTAGTCAAGTCATATTTGGACAAGGTCTTTGTTCAACGTGTAGAAAGAAAAGAGAATAAGATTACAGTTCAATTTGAAAAAGTCACTCAACGACTGTTTTTGGCTCAAGATTATTTTAAAGCTTTATCCGCAACGAATTTAAAAGCAGCCATAGCTGAGAATAAGGGATTAATGGAAGTTGTATTTGATGTTCGAAACAAGAAGGACTATGAAATTTTAGAAGGTCTACTCATTTTTGGAGAAAGTTTATTAGAGATAAAAGTGTCGAAAGAAGGCAATTCCCTTTAACATTTTTCTTCTATAAAGTAGATAAAAATGATACAATAATAATTTGAGGTAATAAAAATGAGATTAGACAAATATTTAAAAGTATCAAGAATTATCAAGCGTCGTACAGTCGCAAAAGAAGTAGCAGATAAAGGCAGAATCAAGGTAAATGGAATCTTGGCAAAAAGTTCAACGGATTTGAAAGTTAATGACCAAGTTGAAATTCGTTTTGGAAATAAGTTGCTACTTGTAAAAGTACTGGAGATGAAAGATAGTACAAAAAAAGAAGATGCAGCAGGCATGTATGAAATTATCAGTGAAACACGGGTAGAAGAAAATGTCTAAAAATATCGTACAATTGAATAATTCTTTTATTCAAAATGAACACCAACGTCGTCGCTATCTGATGAAAGAACGACAAAAACGTAATCGTTTCATGGGTTGGGTTCTGATTTTGATGATTTTATTGTTCATTTTACCAACTTATAATCTTGCTCAAAGCTATCACCAATTACTCCAAAGACGTCAACAGTTATCAGATTTGCAAACTCAGTATCAAACCTTGAGTGAGGAAAAGGAGAAAGAGACAGCTTTTGCTACAAAGTTGAAAGATGAAGATTACGCTGCTAAATACATGCGTGCAAAATATTATTATTCTAAGAATCGGGAAGCTGTTTATACGATTCCTGACTTGCTCCCAAGGTGATAAAATGGAAAATTTATTAGATGTAATAGAGCAATTTTTGAGTCTATCGGATGAAAAGCTGGAAGAGTTGGTTGATAAAAATCAATTATTGCGTTTACAAGAAGAAAAGGAAAGGAAGAATGCGTAAATTCTTAATTATTTTGTTGTTACCGAGTTTTTTGATCATTTCAAAAGTCGTTAGCACAGAAAAAGAAGTAGTCTATACTTCAAAAGAAATTTATTACCTTTCACAATCTGACTTTGGTATTTATTTTAGAGAAAAATTAAGTTCTCCCATGGTTTATGGAGAGGTTCCTGTTTATGCGAATGAAGATTTAGTGGTGGAATCTGGAAAATTGACTCCCCAAACAAGTTTTCAAATAACCGAGTGGCACTTAAATAAACAAGGAATTCCGGTATTTAAGCTATCAAATCATCAATTTATAGCTGCGGACAAACGATTTTTATATGATCAATCAGAGGTAACTCCAACAATAAAAAAAGTATGGTTAGAATCTGATTTTAAACTGTACAATAGTCCTTATGACTTAAAAGAAGTGAAATCATCCTTATCAGCTTATTCGCAAGTATCAATTGATAAGACCATGTTTGTAGAAGGAAGAGAATTTCTACATATTGATCAGGCTGGATGGGTAGCTAAAGAATCAACTTCTGAAGAAGATAATCGGATGAGTAAAGTCCAAGAAATGTTATCGGAAAAATATCAGAAGGATTCATTTTCTATTTATGTTAAGCAACTGACTACTGGAAAAGAAGCTGGTATCAATCAAGATGAAAAGATGTATGCGGCTAGTGTTTTGAAACTCCCTTATCTTTATTATACGCAAGAAAAAATAAATGAAGGTCTTTATCAGTTAGATACGACTGTAAAATACATATCTGCAGTCAATGATTTTCCAGGTTCCTATAAACCAGAAGGAAGTGGTAGTCTTCCTAAAAAAGAGGATAATAAAGAGTATTCTCTAAAGGATTTAATTACGAAAGTATCAAAAGAATCTGATAATGTAGCTCATAATCTATTGGGATATTACATTTCAAACCAATCTGATGCCACATTCAAATCCAAGATGTCTGCTATTATGGGAGATGATTGGGATTCAAAAGAAAAATTGATTTCTTCTAAGATGGCTGGGAAGGTTATGGAGGCAATTTATAATCAAAATGGATTTGTATTGGAGTCTTTGACTAAAACAGATTTTGATAATGAGAGAATTGCCAAAGGTGTTTCTGTTAAAGTAGCTCATAAAATTGGAGATGCGGATGAATTTAAGCATGATACAGGTGTTGTCTATGCAGATTCTCCATTTATTCTTTCTATTTTCACTAAAAATTCTGATTATGATACGATTTCTAAGATAGCCAAGGATGTTTATGAGGTTCTAAAATGAGGAAACAAGATTTTTTAAATCATTTTCTCAAGAAGGGATATTTCAAAAAGCATGCTAAGGTGGTGCTAGCTCTTTCTGGTGGATTAGATTCTATGTTTCTATTTAAGGTGTTATCTACGTATAAAAAAGAGTTAGAAATTGAATTGATTCTAGCTCATGTGAATCATAAGCAGAGAGTAGAATCAGATTGGGAAGAACAGGAATTAAGGAAGTTAGCTGCTGAAGCAGAGCTTCCTATTTATATCAGCAATTTTTCAGGAGAATTTTCAGAAGCCCGTGCTCGACATTTTCGTTATGATTTTTTTCAAGAGGTCATGAAAAAGACAGGTGCGACAGCTTTAGTCACTGCCCACCATGCTGATGATCAGGTGGAAACGATTTTGATGCGCTTGATTCGAGGAACTCGTTTGCGCTATCTATCAGGAATTAAGGAGAAGCAAGTAGTCGGAGAGATAGAAATCATTCGTCCCTTCTTGCATTTTCAGAAAAAAGACTTTCCACCAATTTTTCACTTTGAAGATACATCAAATCAGGAAAATCATTATTTTCGCAATCGTATTCGAAACTCTTATTTACCAGAATTAGAAAAAGAAAATCCTAGATTTAGAGATGCAATCTTAAGCATCGGCAATGAAATTTTAGATTATGACTTAGCTATAGCTGAATTATCAAAGAATATTGATGTAGAAAATTTAGATCAGCTATTGTCTTACTCTGAGTCGACACAAAGAGTTTTACTTCAAACTTATCTGAATCGTTTTCCAGATTTGAATCTTACAAAAGCTCAGTTTGAAGAAGTTAGAAAAATTTTAAAAACTAAAAGCCAGTATCGTCATCCGCTTAAAAATGGTTATGAATTAGTAAAAGAGTATCAACAGTTTCGGATTTGTAAAATCAGTCCTCAGTCTGATGAAAAGGAAGATGAACTTGTGTTACACTATCAAAATCAGGTATCCTACCAAGGTTATTTATTTTCCTTTGGACTTCCTTTAGAAGGTGAATTAATTCAACAGGTACCTGTTTCACGGGAAACATCCATACACATTCGTCATCGAAAAACAGGAGATTTTTTGATTCAAAATGGTCATAGAAAAAAACTCAGACGTCTATTTATTGATTTGAAAATCCCTATGGAAAAGCGAAAATCAGCTCTGATTATTGAGCAATTTGGTGAAATTGTCTCAATTTTGGGAATTGCGACCAGTAATTTGAGTAAAAACACGAAAAATGATATAATGAACACTGTACTTTATATAGAAAAAATAGATAGGTAAAAAAATGTTAGAAAACGATATTAAAAAAATCCTCGTTTCACACGATGAAATTACAGAAGCTGCTAAAAAATTAGGTGCTCAACTCACTAAAGACTATGCAGGAAAAAATCCAATTTTAGTTGGGATTTTAAAAGGATCTATTCCTTTTATGGCTGAATTGGTCAAACATATCGACACACATATTGAAATGGACTTCATGATGGTTTCTAGCTATCATGGTGGAACAGCAAGTAGCGGTGTCATCAATATCAAGCAAGATGTGACTCAAGATATCAAAGGAAGACATGTTTTATTTGTAGAAGATATCATTGATACAGGTCAAACTTTGAAGAATTTGCGAGATATGTTTATTGCAAGAGATGCAGCTTCTGTTAAGATTGCAACCTTATTGGATAAACCAGAGGGACGTGTTGTAGAAATTGAGGCAGACTATACCTGCTTTACTATCCCAAATGAGTTTGTAGTAGGTTATGGTTTAGACTACAAAGAAAATTATCGTAATCTTCCTTATGTTGGAGTATTGAAAGAAGAAGTGTATTCAAATTAGAAAGAACAATTTTTAATGAAAAAACAAAATAATGGTTTAATTAAAAATCCTTTTCTATGGTTATTACTTATTTTTTTCCTAGTTACAGCTTATCAGTATTTTAGTACAGGTAGTGTTGCAGGGAAAAGTGAGCAAATTAATTATACAGAATTGGTAAAAGAAATTACCGATGACAATGTAAAAGAATTGACTTACCAACCAAATGGCAGTGTTATCGAAGTTTCAGGTGTCTATAAAAATCCTAAAACAAGTAAAGAAGAAACAGGTATCCAGTTCTTTTCTCCTTCTGCTACAACAGTAGAGAAATTTTCAAGTATTATTCTTCCTTCAGATACTACAGTATCAGAATTGCAAAAGCTTGCTTCTGACCATAAAGCGGAAGTAACTATTAAGCATGAAAGTTCGAGTGGTATGTGGATTAATATTCTTGTATCCATTGTGCCATTCGGTATTCTTTTCTTCTTCCTATTCTCTATGATGGGAAATATGGGAGGAAATAATAGCCGTAACCCGATGAGTTTTGGACGTAGTAAAGCTAAAGCTGCAAATAAAGAAGATATTAAAGTAAGATTTTCAGATGTTGCTGGAGCTGAGGAAGAAAAACAAGAACTAGTTGAAGTTGTTGAATTTTTAAAAGATCCAAAACGATTTACAAAACTTGGAGCCCGTATTCCAGCAGGTGTTCTTTTGGAGGGACCTCCGGGAACAGGTAAGACTTTGCTTGCTAAGGCAGTCGCCGGAGAAGCAGGTGTTCCATTCTTTAGTATCTCAGGTTCTGACTTTGTAGAAATGTTTGTCGGAGTTGGAGCTAGTCGTGTTCGTTCTCTTTTTGAAGATGCCAAAAAAGCAGCACCAGCTATCATCTTTATTGATGAAATTGATGCTGTTGGACGTCAACGTGGAGTTGGTCTTGGCGGAGGTAATGACGAACGCGAACAAACCTTGAACCAACTCTTGATTGAGATGGATGGTTTTGAGGGAAATGAAGGGATTATTGTCATTGCTGCTACAAACCGTTCAGATGTACTTGACCCTGCCCTTCTTCGTCCAGGACGTTTTGATAGAAAAGTCTTGGTTGGCCGTCCTGATGTTAAAGGTCGCGAAGCAATCTTGAAAGTTCATGCTAAGAACAAGCCTTTAGCAGAAGATGTTGATTTGAAATTAGTGGCTCAACAAACTCCAGGTTTTGTTGGTGCTGATTTAGAGAATGTATTGAATGAAGCGGCTTTAGTCGCTGCTCGTCGCAATAAATCAATAATTGATGCCTCAGATATTGATGAAGCAGAAGATAGAGTTATTGCTGGTCCTTCTAAGAAAGATAAGACAGTTTCACAAAAAGAACGTGAATTGGTTGCCTACCATGAGGCTGGACATACCATTGTTGGTTTAGTCTTGTCGAATGCCCGTGTTGTTCATAAAGTTACTATCGTACCACGCGGCCGTGCAGGCGGTTATATGATTGCACTTCCTAAGGAAGACCAAATCCTTCTATCTAAAGAAGATATGAAAGAGCAATTGGCTGGCTTAATGGGTGGACGTGTAGCTGAAGAAATTATCTTTAATGTCCAAACTACAGGAGCTTCGAACGACTTTGAACAAGCGACACAAATGGCGCGTGCAATGGTTACAGAGTACGGTATGAGTGAAAAACTTGGCCCAGTACAATATGAAGGAAACCATGCTATGTTTGGTACACAGAGTCCTCAAAAATCAATTTCAGAGCAAACAGCTTATGAAATTGATGAAGAGGTTCGTTCATTATTGAATGAAGCACGAAATAAAGCTGCTGAAATCATCCAATCAAATCGTGAAACTCACAAGTTGATTGCAGAAGCATTATTGAAATATGAAACATTGGATAGTACACAAATTAAATCTCTTTACGAAACAGGAAAGATGCCTGAAACAGTAGAAGAGGAATCACATGCATTATCTTATGATGAAGTAAAGTCAAAAATGAATGACGAAAAATAACCCTGAGAGAGGCATGTCCTCTCTTTTTTTGCGCAGTTGAGGAGGCGTAGAGAACAGAACGGGAAAATAGGACAAAACTGTTTTTGAATTTGTTAGACTGTATCTAGAAAGGGGAACAATATGATTGAAGAATTGTATGAAGAAGTCCGAGGCATTGTGTATAAGTGTAGAAATGAATATCATCTCCATTTATGGGAGCTATCGGATTGGGATCAAGAGGGAATGATTTGCTTGCATGAATTGCTTAGTAAAGAAGAAGGAATAGTAGAAGATATTCCTCGTTTACGTAAATACTTCAAAACCAAGTTTCGGAATCGAATCCTAGATTATATCCGTAAGCAGGAAAGTCAAAAACGAAGATATGATAAAGAACCCTATGAAGAAGTAGGTGAGATAAGTCATCGTATCAGCGAGGGCGGTTTGTGGCTAGATGATTATTATCTCTTTCATGAAACCCTAAGAGATTATAGAAACAAACAAAGTAAAGAGAAACAACAAGAGTTAGAACGCATCTTAAGAAATGAACGTTTCCGAGGTCGTCAAAGAGTATTAAGAGACTTACGTATTGTGTTTAAAGAGTTTGACATCCGTACACATTAGGAAGTCATGCAAAAAAATAGAAAAAAGATAAAAAAAGTAGTTGACAAAGTTTAAAAAGTGGGTATAATAGTAAGAGTTGAAAACAACTCTGGTCCGTTGGTCAAGGGGTTAAGACACCGCCTTTT